>JADGPV010000095.1 GCA_017882245.1 Bacteroidales bacterium
AGCTGACCAGGGAAGATTGCCTGGCCATTATTGAAAAAGGGAGCCCCAGTAAACGCACCAGAGGCGGGAAGAAGAAGTGATAAAAGCAAATCATGATTGACCTGAACCAGTATTTAGATCCTGTCTGTCTTGACAAGCCTGAAGTGGAACACCTGGCAGGCTCTGCAGCATTCCCCCACAATGTTGTGGTCAATACCGGAAACATGCCGCTGGATGACCTTTCCGGTTATTCTGTGGCGCTATTAGGTGTTCCTGATGACCGTTGTTCTTCAAACAAAGGCGCTATGTACGCTCCTGATGCCATCAGGAAAAACCTTTACTCATTCTCTCGTCTGCCGGGCAAGATGAAGATCACGGATCTTGGTAATCTGAAGACCGGCACTTCATTTGAAGACACGCTTGCGGGTCTGCGCGATGTGATTATACAGCTGCTGGCGCAGGATGTCGTCCCCGTGATTATCGGCGGCACCAGCGCCCTGATGCCAGCAATCGACAGGTGCATTTCATCTCTCAGACAGCCATGGTCGCTGGTATCAGTAGATTCGAGACTCGATTTCACTGCAGAAAAGAGACCTGTAGATTCACTGAACTGGATGAACGATATGATCTACCGCAGCGGGAACCGCCTGTCACACCTCTCCGCCATCGGGCATCAGACTTATCTCACTGACCAGCAGGTGGTGAATCGTTTTAACCGGAGACATTATGAAATGATGCGTATCGGAGAGGTGCGTGCTGCCGTTCATGAGACAGAGCCCCTGTTCCGCGATGCTACCGCAGCATTGTTTGACATAGGATCAGTACGTCAGGCCGATGCGCCGGGAACTATCCTTCCGTCCGCAAACGGGTTTTACGGAGAGGAAATATGCCTGCTTGCAAGGTATGCAGGACTGTCTGACAACCTGAAGATACTGGCTCTTACAGAGGTCAACCCGATGTATGACAACCGTTTTCAGACCTCCCACCTTGCAGCACAGATGATATGGTTCTTCCTTGAAGGCTTCTCACAGAAACAGTATGAGCTTCCCTACATCAGTGATCAGATGAACAACAGGTTTACAAGATATCATGTGACACTCAGTGATCTCGAGGGCGAAGCAATATTTATTAAGAGCATAATCACGGAGCGGTGGTGGATAGAGATCCGTGATGCTGACGGTGAACCTCATTACCTCGCTTGTTCATATGATGACTACCTGATGGCCAACAGAGACCAGGTACCCGGCCGGTGGACAAGGGCTATGCTACGGTTCGGTCACTAATAATTATGTCTCTTTTTGGAGGCTGGCATATTTTTTGCTTAATTTACTCGTTATTGTTTAGGGTGCAAAAGCACTGTTTGAAGATGAAGAAAGTCAGGATAGTCATCCTCGTTTTATTAGTTTCAGGTGGCATTTTGTCAGGGCAGCAAGACCCTGTCCTGACTCATTATATGTTTAATACCCAAATGTATAACCCCGGTTACTCTGGCATGAGCGGTATGATCACCGCCACTGCGCTGACACGCCAGCAATGGGTAGGATTCCCCGGAGCTCCATCGACCATGATTTTCAATATCAATACACCATTTAACCTTTTCGGGCTGAGCAGCGGCGCCGGACTGCTTGTTGAGGCTGATAAATATGGTTTCAGCAATGACATAAACGTTAACCTCTCATATTCGTATCTTATCCCTGTCGGCAGCGGTACCCTGGGAGCAGGTTTCAGCGCCGGAGTGCTTAATAAAGCACTTAAGCCCGAGTGGTTCATTCCGGCCGACCCGATCCATACACCACCGTCAGGAGACCCCCTTATCCCGGAAAATGATCAAAGTGTAATTGCCCTTGATATTTCTGCCGGTGTTTATTACGAGGGACTGAATTATTATGCCGGCCTCTCGGTCACTCACGTCAACCAACCAAAAATAAAATATTCTGAAACAGCAACTTATGTAAGCCGCGAGTACCATTTTACGGCAGGCTATTATTTCCAGCTGCCTAGTCCGGCCTTTGAAATTATACCTTCAGTTTATCTGGTAAATGATGGGGCAACAACACAATATGTAGGAACTGCAATGGTCAGATACAATAAAAAGGTCTGGGGTGGCGTTTCCTACAGAGCCGGTGATGCTATTACAGGTTTTGCAGGCACAGAATTATATAACGGACTAAAAATTGGATATGGTTATGACTTCCCGGTTTCAGAGATCAGAAAAGGTACCAGCGGTTCACACGAATTCGTTGTTTCGTACAGCTTTGATCTCGGTCTGGGAAAAAGTAACACAAGGTACAAAAGCATAAGATTCCTATGATTGGATGTATAAAAATTGACTTAGTTGCATCTTTAAAATTTATCAGTATATGAAAAAGGTAACCCTTTCAGCTCTTGCATTAGCATTAATACTGGGTAGCTGCACCTCCTATGACACCGGTGAGTTGACAGGTGTTCAGGGAAGGAAAAAGTTCTATGAACCCGAGCCATATGAGATGGCATTCATACCGGCAGGTTCTTATACCCAGGGCCCGAGCGACCAGGATCCTCTGCGTGCCATGAACAGCATGTCCAAGACAGTTACTGTTGAGGCATTCTGGATGGACCAGACAGAGATTACCAACAACAAATACCGCCAGTTTACCTATTGGGTACGTGACTCTATCCTCAGGACCAAACTGGGTGAAGAAGGTGTTGAAGGCTACGAATTCTTTAGGACCGATGAAGAAGGAAATGTCATTGAACCTAATATTCTGAACTGGGATGAGGAAATAGATTTCGAAGATGAAAATATCCAGCCCGTTCTTGAGACTATGTATTATCCGCCCGAAGAAAGATTTAACGCCAACAAGCAGTGGGACACACGGCTGTTGAACTATTCATACTTCTGGGTCGACTACAGGCAGGCTGCCAAAGCCAGATATAATTACAAAGATCAGGTGTATGAGGGTAAGGTTACTGACCTCGAGGGCAACACCACCGATGTGGTTAACCGCTCATCATTCATCATGCACCATGTTGTAAACATTTATCCTGATACGCTTGCATGGATCAGAGACTTCACCTATTCGTTCAATGAGCCATGGGCAACACTCTATTTCTGGCATCCGGGCTATGATGACTATCCTGTTGTGGGAGTATCATGGGTACCGGCACGTGCTTTCAGTGTATGGCGTACTAATTACATGAATGAGCATCTGCGTGCCCAGGGTGTGGCTGATGTTCACAACTACCGCCTGCCTCTTGAGACCGAATGGGAATATGCTGCACGCGGAGGCCTTGACCTTTCAATGTATCCGTGGGGAGGTCCCTACACACGCAACTACCAGGGATGCTTCCTTGCCAACTTCAAACCCCTGCGCGGTAATTACATAGATGACGGAGCCGTGTATACAATTAAGGTGGCTTCTTTTGAACCCAACGAATACGGACTGTTCGATATGGCCGGTAACGTCTCTGAATGGACTTCATGCGCATACCATCCGTCAGCTTATGTGTTCACGCATGACCTGAACCCCGACTATGAATACAATGCCAGACCTGAAGATCCTCCGGTGCTTAAACGCAAGGTCGTCAGAGGCGGCTCATGGAAAGACATAGCATATTTCTTGCAGACATCAACAAGGGATTATGAATACCAGGACTCAACAAAATCTTTTGTCGGGTTCCGCAATGTCAGAACATATATTGGCGTTAATAACTAATAACTAATCTGTTTAACCTTAAATTTTAAATAAATGGGCCTTTCAGAATTTGTACACACCACTACGTGGAAAACCTTCATGGCAAAAGTTTACGGCTGGGGTGCCTCTGTCGTAATCATTGGTGCTCTGTTCAAAATACAGCACTATCCTTTTGCAGGGTTAATTCTCGCTATCGGTCTTATTACCGAGGCATGCATTTTCTTCCTCTCGGCTTTTGAGCCACTGAAGGAAGAACCGGACTGGAAACTGGTCTATCCGCAGCTTGATCCAAATTATTCCGGTGAAGAATTTGGATTTGCAGCCGTTGGCGGCGGCTCCGGTGGCAGTGGCGGCGGACCTGGACTGTCACAGTTTGATAAGATGCTCGCCAACGCAGGTATCACCCCCGATGTCTTTGACAGACTGAGCCAGGGACTGAAGAAACTCACTGAGACGACAAACAATTTCAATGCTATGGGCGATCTGGCTGCCACTACAAATGAGTATGCCGGCACCATCAGGAAAGCCAATGAGTCTCTGCTGAACCTTTCAGATTCTGTCAGGCAGACAGCAAAGTCAATGACTGACACGAGTACCGTGTACCATTCCCTGGGAGAAGCAACCAAAACAATTGAAACCGGTGGTAAATCATACCAGGAGAAGCTTGAGAATCTCAATAAAAACCTCTCTGCTCTCAATGCGGCTTATGAACTGCAACTGCGCGGAGCAAATGATCATGTAAAGAGTTCTGATGTGATCTACAAGGGTATCGAGACAATGATGAAAGATCTCTCGGGATCAGCCGATGACACCAAGAAGTACCGTGAACAGGTTTCTAAACTGAATGATAACCTTTCATCACTTAACAATGTATATGGCAACATGCTTGCTGCCATGAATGTAAAGTAATGTTAAGCTCATTAATATATCTGCAAACTCCTAAATTAGCCACAAATGTCTAAGGGAAAAGAAACCCCGCGGCAAAAGATGATAGGTATGATGTACCTCATCCTGACCGCAATGCTTGCTCTTAACGTTTCAAAGGAAGCCGTTGAAGCCTTTAAGAGAGTGGATAAGGGTTTGACGAAGACCACCGCCAACTACATCAAGAAGAATGACATCACCTATGCAGCTTTTGCTGCGGCTGCAGCAGAAAACCCTGAGAAAGCAGGGGCCTGGAAGACAAAAGCTTTTGATGTGAAGGCGCGTGCTGATGAGGTATTTAATTATTGTCAGGACCTCAAGGTTGAGATCGTTACCAAGGCTGAAGGTAAGGATTCTGAAGCCCTCCTTCCCGATAATCAGATTGACATTTCTAAGGTTAAAAGGATAGATGAGAACAATATTCCTTCTGAAGTGCTGATAGGATCCGACCAGGGAGGCAAGGGTAA
>JADGPV010000096.1 GCA_017882245.1 Bacteroidales bacterium
ACCACCGCCACCACCGCCACCACCGCCATCAGAGACTTCCAAGGTGAGCGCTTCCGGCAACACCGGACCAGGCGAAAAGAAGTATGAGATAATTGAGGAGATGCCTCAGTTCCCCGGTGGAGAGAATGCTATGATGTTATGGATCTTCAATAACATTAAATATCCTGCTGAGGCTGTGAAAAACAAGACCCAGGGGCAGGTTAATGTAACCTTTACGGTAAGCAGTACCGGTGCGGTTCAGAGTGTAAAAGTCACCAAGCCGGTTGATCCGCTCCTTGATGCAGAAGCTGTCAGGGTGATTGAAAGTATGCCTGTATGGAAGCCCGGAACTCAGCATGGCCAGCCGGTGGCAGTTGAGTTCACGGTCCCTATTGATTTCAAGCTTAAGTGACTGAAGGCACTAAATCAGAAAGACATAAGGGTTAAGACGGGGACATCCGATGGTGTGTCCCTGTTTTTTTCATACCTATTATGAATATCCTTCTGTTTTTACAATTTTATTAATGTATTTTTGATACATCTCTTTACAGCAACGAAGCATTATTTTTTATGATTCTTCTGAACAGCGGTGTCGGTAATTATATATTCAGCAACGGCAAGGAATATTCTTACTTCGGAGGCAATAATTACCTGGGTCTTGCCAACCACCCTTCTGTGAGGGAAGCAGCCATCAGGGCTATTGAAAAGTACGGTGTTAATTTCTCCGCATCGAGACATACGACCGGAACTGCAGATATCCATCTTGAACTTGAGAAAGAGCTGTCGGCATTTAAAAGGAAGGAAGATGCAGTTGTGTTTGCCTCAGGATACCAGGGAAACAGCATCCTGCTTGAGATATTAAAAGGCAGGTACTCAACTATCTTCGCTGACCAGTCTGCACATGCCAGCATTATCTCTGCCATACCCGCCGATGTGGTAAAAGTGATGTATTATGACCATTGCGATGCCGGTCATCTGGAAAACCTGCTGGAACATAACAGGGACTCCGATCCGCTGATAATTACTGACGGTGTCTTTGCGCTCACCGGCGAGATCGCACCTCTTGATGAGATATGGCCCGTAGTAAAGAAATACAAAGGCATACTGGTGGTCGATGATGCCCATTCAACAGGTGTCCTGGGTAATACCGGGAAGGGAACCCCTGAGCATTTTAAACTCCTCAAAGAGGAGAACATTTTCCAGACCGAGACCATGAGCAAGGCCCTGGGAGGCTATGGAGGTTTTATCTCCGGAAGCAATGATCTCACTGAACTGATCCGTGAAAGATCTGCTACATACCAGGCCTCGACAGCACTACCCCCCCCGATAGCGGCAGCGGGCATAGCATCCCTGAAAATAATAAATGATAATCCTGATCTCCGGATTCAGGTAATTCATAAGGCCCGGATGCTGAGAAAAGAAATTTCCGGGTTAGGTCTTGAAACCACTCATTATGACACTCCTATCATACCGATAATTTTTGAAAGGGCAGAGAAAGGAAAAGGCCTCTCCTCTTATCTGGAAGACAACGGTATAATTGCCCCATTCATGAACTATCCTGTCAGGCAGGAGATGCATTTGATAAGAATTGCAGTTTGCGCTAACCATACAAGTGATCAGATTGAGATTCTATTGAGACTTTTAAAAAAATGGAAAGATAAAAATGAAAAAAATTAAAATTAAGAAGATATTCATTGAGCCTGTCAATGTGGAGCTGGATGAGCCGTTCAGGATTGCCATAGGAACAAAATACAGTATCGAAAATGCATTGGTGACTGTTGTTCTGGATAACGGAATTGAAGGTTATGGCGAGGCGGCACCTCTGGAGTCGATCAACGGTGAGAACCAGGCCACCGTTCTTGCAACGCTTAAAAGTTGCGTCGACTTCATCAAAGGCAAGGAGATCATTGATTTCAGAGCCATATCAAAGACACTGAAAAGCGTATTCTGGGCACAGGTTACCGCCCGGTGTGCTTTAGAAATGGCCCTGCTCGATGCTTACACCAAAGTGCTTAATATACCTATGTACCAGTTTTTCGGAGGAGCAGGCAATAAAGCTGAGACCGACTATACAATAGATATTGTTCCGCCGGATGTGGCAAAAGTCAATGCAAAAAAACTCTCAAAGGAAGGATACAGGGTTTTAAAAACCAAAGTCGGAAAGAACATTGTGGATGATATTGACCGTCTCCTGGCTATCAGGGACGGGGCCCCGGGCTGCGGGATAACCCTTGATGCCAACCAGGGCTACTCTCCGGCTGAAGCTTTGCATTTTCTCAATGAACTGGAAAAGAATGACATACGACCGATTATGTTTGAACAGCCGGTAATAAAAAGTGACCTCCGGGGAATGAGGTTTGTCAAGGACCATACATCAGTCCTGATTGGCGCTGATGAATCAGTCTTTACCAGTGCGGATGCCATTAATGTCGTGCTCGCAGGATGTGCTGACGTCATCAACATCAAGCTAATGAAGTCAGGAATTATCGAGGCATTGGATATCGCAGCCATTGCACGCAGCGCTAATATAAAGCTAATGATAGGCTGCATGCTGGAGTCGAAGCTGGCGCTAGGCTGTGCTGTTCACTTTGCGGCCGGACAGGGTTGTTTTGATTTCATCGACCTTGACCCGCATATCGATCCTGCCAGGGAGCCATTCACAGGAGGACCGGTTTACAAAGCACCATGTTACACTCTTTCAGATGATCTTCCGGGTATCGGTTGTCAGAAAAGATAAAAATACAGAATTGCAGACGACTGCTTTTTCAGGGAAACTATCTTAGTTTTCTTGTCTGCATTAGAGATAAGTAACGATTTTTAGCCTCCTCAACATCTGCGTCGGGAGCTATATATATCTTTGTTCTGTGGTCAATAACAACTTCTTTCAGTTTTGAAAGATCGGGCGATTTGTAAACAACTGGTTTCTTCTCGAACATAATTACTTTACCGATAATAATATCACTTTTGCTCAAGATACGCTTAATTATCGGGATATTACATTTATTTTCAATAAATTATATATTATTCTGCCTTTTTGTTCAAAACCGGACGAGGCCAAACCAAAATTAGATCTGCTCAGACTGACCGGGGATTTAGCCTCGAAGGTGCCAAATAAATTTGACTCAGTTATAATATTTTCGTAAATTCAATTGGTTTATTTTCTTTCATTAACCATAATATTGACAGAGGAAATTATAAAAAATATGAAACCCATTTTTCGTCTTCTCTTACCGACATTTATCGCATTGGCTAATATGTACCTGCTACATGGGCAGTCAGAAGGCAACTGTCAAAAACCTTCAATGGCATTATATGACGCCAATACTTCATCAGCGGTCACCAGTAACGCCACCGAGGAGGAGGCAATCAATTCCATCTCGGAACTGATACTTCAAGCTATTCTCAGTGATAGCTCCAGCAACCAGGTCTTCCTTTTTTCATACGGATTTGCAGATACTTTGAAAAATGACTTATCTCTTCCGGAACATGCATTTCCTTTACCCGATTCCGGAGGTGTTGACGATGCCAATTACGTCATCACGAGCAAAATTGTAGGGAGCCCCGGCAGCTATACTCTCACAGTTACGATCGCAGATGGACATACTTATGCTCATATTGTGGATGGAACTGCAACATTTGGCTCCGCAACCACTGACAATGTTAAAACAGCATGCCTATCGGCAATTCAGCAAATACTCCCGTTTACATCCAGGATAGGTAGTTATCAGGAATCACTAAAGGCGGTTAATCCTTTATTGGCAATCAATCCAAAGATCGACATCTCCCCGGCTATTTCAAAGTTACCTCTGAAGGGATCAACCGATGTCACCATAACAGTGATAGATTGCGACGGTTCACCAATTGCAAACCGGCAATTAAAACTCGAATCAACAGGTGGCACATTTGGCTTGTCAACTGTTCAGACAGATGCAAGCGGCAAAACTAAAGTGGCGTTTAAGGCGGGAAGTTCCGATGGTATAGCAATTCTCAGCGCAACCATCCCGAATCTGATTTCTGTTACCCGGGATACAATTTATTCCAATGGTTCAGCTTCGATTGTCGTTGGCAATGTCGATACAACAAACCTGTGGGTGATGGAATTCGATCTCCGCCGAAGCGGGACAAGCTATAAGGACTTGCTGACTCAGGTTATAGATGGAACAGGATGGGAGCAAAAGACTTCTTTTATGACACAGTCTGCTTATGGTAAAATTTTAGGTACTGCAAATAAAAGAAAAACCGAATTCGAATTCATCGATACAACCATGAGCGTATCGGGGCAACTTTTTATGCACACTTTTTCAAAGTACACCGGTCCAAATCCCTCTGGTGAAAACTGCCCGAAGAAGTACTGGGAGATGAGTGGCTCCTCACAAACATACGTTGCGAACCTTGATTCGGAAGTGAAAAGTTCGTTCAGTTTTGAATACGATCCGCAAGGGTTGGATGTTTTATCCCTGATGATTCCCTACACCAGCGTAGATGCTTATGGTTACCGCTGGTACGAATCCGGAGATTGGGAAAGTGGCGGATGCAGGACCTACTCAGTCCGCGATGCCGGCAAAAGCAAGTTCAAGCTTTTTATGGCAGGAGGAATTTCCCTTTACGGGATGTCACCGGTTCCCGGACTCACAATAATTCAACATAATGCAGGCGGTACAATATCTGGTTACACAATACAAGTAGATGTGACCAAAACGGGATATTATGCGGATAGCGAATTTTATAGATACACGGATCAATGCACAGCAACCTTGAAACCTTTCTCCACTGTAAAAAAAGATAAGTGAACTGAAGAGGACGCCAGGCTGGACCCGCAACCAGGAAGACAGGTCGCCCCCACGGGGCTGACTGTAGGATAATAAACCCCGTAGGGGCGACATGTTATTTTAATTCCAGACGCTGAAGATAAATACAATCCAGCAGAAATTCATTTACCTCCCCGTCCATATTTCTGTTGAAATCCTCGTATCTGATTGTCAGAAGGTTCACACCTTTCTTAAGGGTGACCCACTCCACGTTGGTCATTCCCCAGTTAGACCACTCATCTTTCCCGCGCTGCGGAAATACCAGCGATCCGGTAAAAATGCCATTAATATAAAGTGACCGTATACCGCAGTTATTGTCTGTGTTTACCGGTCCCGTACCATTTGCATACCGCATTCTGAGGGCGTATTTACCTTCATCAGCGTTCATCCTGATGACGAGCGCCTTTTTATTGTTCGATATGAAATGAACATACCCTTTTCCTGAAAATCCCTCTGTCTTGTTTTCACAGGCAAGATTATAATCTTCTGCCTGAAGCATTATTCCTGACGCTTGGGGTTCTATGCATACCGGATTGCTCAGGAAGGATTCAATACCAGTGCTGTCAACTGCCAGTACCTGATATTCCGCTGCCTGGTTTTTATCCGCGATATCAATAAATGTCTCTGCGGTGGAATTCCATTTAGTACCATTACTGAAAATATTGTATTCCCTGGCCCCCCTGACAGCTGTCCATGACAGACGGTTTTTTTCAATGGATAACACCGGTGTCTCAGGTGCAGTAATGTCGGGTAGAGGTTTAAACTGACTGTCATTTGCCTTGCCGTTCATCAAAATTTCAATTGTGTGTGAGCCGGTCGTCGCAGCAGGGATGACATGCCCTGATGTCTCCATGCCATCCAGCTTAAAGGAGCTGATACCGTCACCAAATCCTTTAACAGAGATCTGCAAGGTTCCATCACGGTATTTAAAATTTTTGAGAGTATAAGTTCCTTTGAAGCTTTCAGGTATCACGGGACTGAATACGAGCTGATCTTTTTCGAACTCCATTCCGAAAATGACACGATAATGCATTGCCAGCATGGCTGCAACGCTCCATAATTGTCTGTCGGAATTAATTTCGGTTCCTGCAAAGTCGCCGGTTTCCGCCACGAAGTTTTCCTTGTTTGTCAGGAACAGGGCGGCAGCGCGGATAATTGAAGCAAGACCGAATTCCACAGCGCTGGCCTGATGCTGACCGGCATTTGCCATGGTCCAGAAAGCCTCGACAAAAGGCCATATACCGTTGTTATGATAGGGAGGTATGCCGGGTATCTGCGGGTAAATACACGGTATGCCAAATTCAAGGACCGGAGTGTTATGCAGCACATCTGTTTTTTGCGACTCACCGGCGATATCAAAAAGCACCGTGAATGCTTCACCCAGCGATTCAGAGCGGGGCGACAGGGAACGATAGAGCTGGCCGTACAGGTACTGGCCATAGTAACCTTTGTCTGGTTGCCAGAGGTATTGGTTGATGCCATTGCGGATTTTTTCTGCCTGCTCTGACCAGGTATTTTCCGTCCCAAGCTCCTCAGCCATCATGCCAAGAGTTTTAAGTGCCTGGTAATAAGCCGCGTTTGTTCCCAGGTTCAGCGAAGCATAGATGTCGGCAGGTTCCATCCATAATGGGTAGGTCTGTTTGCGCCAGTCGAGGAATGATGATTCGCCCCTTACCAGTCCGGTTGCAGGATCGATTATCGTTTTCCGGTCGTCTTCAATACTGTTTTTTATTATCTCGAAAGCCTGTTCCAGCCATTGCCTGTCGCCGGTATATTTATAGATCTCCCATGCCGCAAGGGACCAGACCACCCTGTCGGAAGATACCGGCCATGCTCCGCCGGTGCCAGTATCCTGTATTATCCTGTTGTCAGCCACTTTGCGCATCAGACTGGCCTTGCATCTTTCGGGATCGATGTAGGCAAAGGCAAGCACAGTGGCGTAGCTGACATCACGGGTCCACACTCCTGCCCACTCTTTACCGGTTCGGAAGGTGCCGTCTGCTTCCTGAAGCATGATCATCTCATCGAGTGACATGTTGTAAAGAGCATCCAGCAGCTCTGATTCGCTGTTGAACACGGGGTATGATGACAGGTCGTTTTTCAGCTTCCATTCTGAGGAGGTATGTGCGGAAGGATCATAAACATTGAATACCAGCTCATTCTCAAAGATCCCGTCGCCATCAGGGTCCTGCAACTTCAATTGCCCGTTGCCTGCCAGGTTCTCAAAGTCCCAGCTGAGAGGATAGGTGTCGCCTGCAATGTAGAGGCCCTTAAAATCCGCCTTATATATCCTGTTCCTGGACGAGTCGTCATAATAACCCTTTTCTTCAAAGGCTTTAAGAACCTTGGTAAAATCGACCCTGAACCTGACCTTGGTGTTTACCGGGAGCGGCCGGGTAGATTCCCTGTCAGTTCGCAGTTGAGATCTCTCGCCGAAGGTTACATTCAGGACTACTTCACTATCACCCTCAGGTAAGATATTGGCTTCGTGATTCACACCGAAAGCCAGTTCATCATCACGCCCGTTTATACTGAATTTGAATTGTATGAGTGGATCAATATTGGTCTTTGCCATGCTCACATAATCCGAAACTATGTGTTCCGGGCTGATAGCCACTGCCCTGAATTCTCCCTGTTCCACCCGGTCATGGAAGACGGTAAAAGCATCCGATCTGTAGAAAGCCATATCCTTTTGGTTACATCCCGAAAGTACAAAGGAAGCAACGCCTGTCAAAATTACCATCGTTTTCCACCTCATAACCCTTTTTTTTGTGATTATTTAACCCTGATTGCGGTCTTAAGTTACACAGATTTTGGACATTAAAAAAATCCCCCTTGGGAAGGGGGAGAGCTTTAATGTGTAGAAGGTAAACATGCACTCCTCAATTTCGGGAAGGGGTGCCACTGGTTTAAACCGGGAGGCATGGTGATTAATTATACTTGTCAACCACCCCCGGCCGGTTCGTATTTTCAATAATTTCCCTGATAGTTAAAGGATATGCTTCTTTTTACGTTATCCTTTTCAGCCGTAATACGAAAATGCTGTTCTACGTTGCTTTTATTCTGATCGCGATAATATCTGATGATCTCTTTATTGCCGACTATTTTCCAGTCCTTGTACGGGCTCTGTAAGAATGATTCCATGATAGAGGGAGGCACGGCTATATTGGTGGATACTTCCCTGGTTTCTATAAGGTCTCCGTTTGCATTGTACACTGCCCAAAGATCATTACCTTTATCCGTTTTCATGGTGACTTTGTATTGATCGAGCTTAATATCAGATGCTCCCACATCATAGACCCATCCGTATTCCTTAAGTGCATACGGGAATTTAGACCAGGTAAGAGGATTGTTTTTATCAAACTGTACGTTGACAGCTTTTTGAACTGCTAAAGGAACCTTGTCTTTTGTAATAGTTTCATTTATGCCAGGTTCCCTGTCGTTAAGATTGTAATCATGGGATACTTGTGCAACTGAAGGAAACACAAATACCACAAGAGCCAGTGATGCAATTAATATTTTTTTCATAATTTTAAGGTAATTGGTTAATATTATTACTTGAATGTTATAACAATTATATAGAGATAAAGTTTTGTAAATAATGTCAAAAAATATCCTACTGAACTTTTCTTGTTCAAACCGGAATCACTTATGGCGTGCAGCGACTTCTGCCAGGGTCGAATTAGATGGCCATTGACCATCGAATAAATGAGATTGGGATATGCAATATCTTTCTCCGGAATTTCCTGTTAATTATAATTACCTTTGGAATACCGGGAGATTTTAAAAATGAATAAAGCACGGACTTTATTAATATTTTTCGCTGTTGCTTCAACACTGCTGACGTCATGTGGAGGAGATAATTCCAAACAAGACTACGCAAGTTTGATTACAGGGACTTATATTGGAACGGTTACGAACGGATCAGGTACAACAGCTGGCTCTTCTGAACTTGTTAAACGGTCAGAGACAAAAGTTGATATGGATATAATTGCCGGCTCGCACACTCTCAGTATTCCTGGGATACGGGTAAGCAGGGTTGACGACAACATTTATGACCTGTCTTGTACTATTTCAGGTAATTCATTGGACGGCAAAGTAGAAGGGAATAAACTGACGTACACTCTGTCTTCAGGTGCTTTGAACGGAACATTTACCGGCACCAAATAATTCAGATGCAGATCTTCTGGTTGGCAGGAACCTGCAGTCATGTACCAGATCGGAACCAAAGGCTTTTGGCTCAATTTCATATTTGACTTGCCTCCTTCTATTTCGTAACTTTATCAAAATAAATGACCAGAATGGCAAGTCTCATCCGGCATTTAAAAATTATTTTTTTACAGATTGTATTTTCTATACAAGCCATTTCCGTAGCCGGTGGTCAGACAGGACAGACAGATTCCGAACAACTTAATCTGATTGACCTGGGTAATAAAATTCAAAATACCATCAGTTTTGATATCTCCGGTCCTGACTATGAGAGCATCAAAGCCGTCACAGGCAGGGAAATCAGCGTGAACCCCAGACTTCTTATAATAAACAACGACACGCTGACCGC
>JADGPV010000097.1 GCA_017882245.1 Bacteroidales bacterium
CAGCAGTATAAAGGTTGTTGCCATTTATCAGGACTTCACCGGTTTCCGGCTTTGTCATCCCGTTAAGGACATTCAGAAGAGTTGATTTACCTACACCGCTGCCTCCCAGTATACCCACAAGCTTACCTGACTCCTCATGGATGCTGAGCTTCTGCAGCCCATTCTCGCTGTCTTTGAATCTGAGGCTTATATCCCTGACATCCAGAGAAACCCTGAGGGTAAAAGCCTCACCGGTGAACACTCCCGCGACATCATTATAATAGATCGTATCTGTGAGAGAGCCCCTGATTGACGATCCATGGTCAAAAACATAAGTCTGACCGGGGAAAATATTCTGGCCATTCAGAAAAAGATCCTGTTTTCCTGAATAACGCATTATTAAGGTGTTGGTACTGACTATATGCAGGAAGAGAATCCGGCCTTTCAAATTCTCATTAAACAGATATTTGATGCCCTTACGGTCAAACTCATTATTATTGTCAATGACCAGGAGCCTGTCCTTTCTAATTTTACGTTTTACCGGCTCAAGGATAAAGCACCTGAGATCTTCGTATTCAGTCTTGTGTATGTTAAAAGCGGTCGCAACGGTCTCAAGAAAATCCAGTTCTTTATCTGTGATTTCGGCACTGAACGAAATGAAGTCCATCAGCTGGACCATCACATAGATTTTTTGTTTTTGCTGAAGCTCCTCGTTTATTTTTTCACATATGGCCAGGATCCTCATCGCCGTGAGGGATGTGCGTTTCCTGTCCTTAATGCTTCCTTTTGAGAGATTGTCAGGATGGTAAATCTTTATATACTCATCGAACATCCCCATATATTTCAGCACCTGCTCGTTATTCAGTTGCCTGGTGAGGAATAGTCTCACAATGTCCCTGCCCCTGCTTGATATCCCTGTATCATCGTGAACGTTGCTTATCAGGGCAAATAACTGCATTAATGCTTTCAGGATTGGTTCACTCATCTCCCGGGAGTATTAAAAACTTATTGAGTTGCGAAATATTCATTACAATATCTAAAGCAATTTCGGTCAGAAAATTTATCTTTGTTTTAGCTATTCAAGTTAATAATAAATATGCTTCCGGCGAAATATTTTTAAACGACCCCGGCAGCAGGTAAAAATGGAGATCGTTGTCAGTGGCCTGACCGGAAGAATATTACATGATTTTTAATGGAAAAGTTAATTATCAGTCCTACCGTTTTTACTCCGAAGGTCATACTTGACCATGAAGAGTACTTTTTAGAGATTGCCGGGGAATCAAGACCTCAGGATGTGCGGGAGTTTTTCGGACCGATCTCCGCCTGGATGAATGATTTCAGCGACCTGATTTTAACAGGTAAAAGGAAGGATCCGATAATATTTAATTTCAATTTCGCGTACTTCAATTCTGCATCTGCAAAATGCATCGTTGATATTTGCAAGGTCCTGGCCCGGTTGCGTTTAAAAGAAATTGATGCCTCGGTTAAATGGTATTATGTGAAAAACGATGATGATATGCGTGAAGCAGGAATTGAGATGTCTCAGATAGTAAAAATTCCATTTGAGTTCGTTGAACTGGAAGAGCAATAGCTTTCATGCATACCGTTGCTGTTATCCGTCCGGATTATAATTTTTGCAGGCAGTTATAAGAATTAAACATCCTGATGTCGCCAAAAAACATATATGACACTGATAACCTGTTAATTAATGAAGAGCTGGCAGACCCGGCAGACTTCAGGAAATACTTCACTGATCCGGTCGCAAAAGCACTTTATCAGGGTATGAAGCAAAGAGCCGAACTGTATGCTCATCCGGATTCGTTTCTGAAAAAATTTGCTGACCTTACAAAGAGTGAGAAGAGCTTCTGGTATGATTATGCTTCCATCATCCCTGTAAAACTCAAGTCATTAAATCTTCTCATTCGCTTTTACAAAGAGTTCTGTGGAACATGCATAATTACAGATGAAGAGATAACTGCTCTTGTCAGGATGGATCTTGAAAGGTTCCATGGAAAGAGCGGACGGGAAGAAAGGAAGACCCTCTTCATGGAGCTGAACTATCTGATCCCCTACAGCCTTAAGGAAGCAGGATACGAGATCATAAGGCATGAGGAGGTCACCGGAGTAAACATGTCTTTGATCAGAAAGATTGCCAGAGCTATTCACTCAAGGTACTTGCATGAGATTAGAAAGCAAAGTGATATTGCCGAGGCGGAAAAAGACATCAGCCTGACAGAATTTGATGATTTGCCTGCAGAGATCCAGCAAACGAATATTGATAACGCTGTACATATTCCAACCAAATTATTATCAATAGGTTATAAGATAAGACCTGTTAGCAGGGGTTTTAAGGCACCGGCTATTCACCTCGATGAAGAAGAAATTGAGACGATGGCACGGGTTGAGCATCTCAGGTGGAGCTGGGAGAAAAGACTTAACGGATGGTCATTCGGAAAGGTAAAAGATTCCGGTAAGAAGATTCATCCGGGCCTGATACCGTATGATCAGCTTGAAGAAAAGGAAAAGGAAAAGGACCGCGAACTTGTAAGGCTGATACCAGCCATACTGCAGGATATTGATTATGAGGCCTACCCTGTTTCGCCCGGTCTTATCAGCAAATTATCATATGCGATAAAACCAAAGAGCAGTATTTATAAGCTTCTGTGTGAAACCACTGAGCTTGGCGACGAGATAAAAGGACTGATATCACCGTCACCTGAGATCAATGAAAAGATCAGGTCACTTGATGAAAAGATCAGGCTGACCATTGGCGAGGTTCAGGGAAGCTACAATTATGCCCGGCATATCCAGGAAAGTTTCCTCCCTGATGATCTTTACATAAGAGAGTGCTTCCCGGACAGTTTTGTTTTCTATGAGCCAAAAGATGTTGTCAGCGGCGATTTTTACCTGTTTGCCAGGCAGGATGATCACATAATCTTTGCTCTTGCTGACTGTACTGGTCACGGCATTCCTGCGGCACTGATAAGCACCATAGGCTACGGCATTCTCGATCAGGCTATTAGCATCATGAATATCACAGATCCTGCGGAGATACTGCATCACACCTATGCCGGTGTGCACCGGTTTCTGCGGAGGGATGTTGAAGTGTACGGGGTATCAGACGATATGGATATCATCCTCTGCAACCTGGATACCCGGACAGGGTTACTGACATATGCAGGTACAGGCAACATTTTATGGCATCTGACTAACGGTAAGAATTCGGAAATCAGATCAGGCGCCGGAAGGGAAGGGATGGGTGATAATAAATTTGTCACAGGCAGGCTTCAGCTGAAAACAAATGACGTATTATACTTATGTTCTGATGGTTACACCGATCAGTTTGGCGGCAGCAATCATAAGAGATACGGCAGGAAGAGGCTCGGTGATTTCCTGCTGCACATAAGCGCCTCTACGATGCCTGAGCAGGGTGACAGGCTGTATGAAGAGATTGAGCAGTGGAGAGAGGAGAAAGGGGAGGATCAGACTGATGATATAACTATAATTGGAATAAAAATCTGAATTCCAGGATGTTGGCTGAAAGCCAACAGCAATTGAAAGCATTATTTCTAAAAATTACTCTCTTTCTGAAACAAGGGCAAATATTTTATTTGACTCGCCTTGCTTCCTTTCGTAACTTTATCACAATGAACGGATAATATGGCCAGCCTCATTCCCGGATTCGAATATGACATCTTCATCAGTTACCGTCAGAAGGACAATAAGCATGACGGCTGGGTCACTGAGTTTGTCGAGAACCTCAAGGGAGAGCTCGAGTCAACGTTCAAGGAAGAAGTCAGTGTCTACTTCGATATTAATCCCCACGACGGACTTCTCGAGACACATGATGTAGATGCCTCACTGAAAGAAAAACTGAAATGCCTGGTATTTATTCCGGTTATTTCCCGCACTTATTGTGATCCTAAAGCTTTTGCATGGGAACATGAGTTCAAGGCGTTCATCACTCAGGCTTCTCTTGACAGATTCGGGCTGAAAGTCACCCTGTACAGCGGTAATGTGGCAAGCAGGGTGCTGCCGGTACGCATCCATGAGCTCGATCCCGAGGATAGGGAAATGGTTGAAGATGAACTTGGAGGAACGCTCAGAGCCATCGATTTTATTTATAAGGAACCTGGCGTTAACAGACCTCTCACACAGGCAGATGATGAAAACAAAAACCTGTATGGCACCAAGTACCGCAACCAGATCAATAAGACCGCCAATGCCGTAAAGGAGATCATCTCATCGCTCCGTCCGGAACAATCTCCTGCACGTAAGGAAAGACCATTCAGGGAAGAAACCCGGGAAGTAAATGAGGCA
>JADGPV010000098.1 GCA_017882245.1 Bacteroidales bacterium
GCTGAACAGTTCAGTGCAGAAGAGCTTCCGGGAAAGTCTATATCGGTCATTGTGAACCTTGCACCCCGGACAATCAAGGGAATAGAATCCCATGGCATGGTTCTGCTGGCTGAAGATGAAAACGGCAAAATGACCTTTGTTGTTCCCGAGAATGAAATAAAAAACGGAAGCACCGTAAAATAGAGCTTCCACGTTATTGCCTAATGCAGGTCAGACTACCTGCTTTTGTGTATCCAGGCTCCCGGATATTTCTGTATCATCTTACTGTGAGCTGCCTTTGCTTCATCAATGGTAGCGTATGATATCGCGCTGACGCGAAGATAACCATCCGGCCCTCCCGTCATTTCAGGATCGTAACCGCTCTTGCGGAGTTTCTCAATCATCATCAGTGCATTGTCTTCCGTTTTGAAGCTTCCGGTAATGATCATGTACCTGTATTCCTCAACGATAACTGCCGGCCGGGAAGGCTTGATTACCTCAGCAACTGTCACTTCAGCAGGTATCTTTTTAACCGGCTCTCCGACGGCAGGCACGGCAATGGTATCAGCTACTATCTGCTCACGGTTGAATTCAAGTTCTGCTTTGGCAAGAGGATTAAGAGTTGATTCCTCCATCTTGCCCTTAAACAGGTTATCATTAAAAGGAACAAGAGCCAGGGCTACAAGCACCGGTATGATGACCGCGGCCCTTGTCAGAAGCCGCTTCATGGAAGGCTGGCTTACTGAAGGCTTACGCTGATGCTCAAGCATCTTCGTCCTTACATCGAAGTCAGTCACAGGCTGCCTCTGATAAGAAGTGAGGCCGTATGAAGAAAGAAGATAATTAACTGTGCTGTCAGGCTCAAAAATAATCGTTCCTTCACGGTTAAGCGAGAAGGTTCCCAGATGATCAAGGATCACGCTGTTTCCGGCCAAAATCTTATTCCTTAGTTCTTCAGCCCAGGTATTTACTATATCACGTGACTCAACATAAGGGATATTCAAATGTGAAGAAATATGTCCTATCAGAAGTCCGTCATTACCGGTCAGATGACGGTTAAAAGTTATCCGCCTCACAGGTGGATAAAACAGCCCCTCATTACGGTCAACATGAGAAGGAAAATAGTTCCCTATAAATGCACCAAATCCCGGAATAATGAGACAATCGTGCTTGAAAAGAAGTTCTCTGATATATACGCTGATATCCTTCGCCATGAAGACCCAATAATAAACAAAGATATAAAATAAACCTGACTTCAGGAAGGAAAAAATGGTTAAAATAAATTGTATTATCTTCGTTGTTCAGAGATTAAATACGCCATGAAAAAGATTGAGATGGTCGACCTCGCGTCACAGTATGAGAGACTTAAAGCTGATATTGACAGCGCCATTTCAGGGGTGGTCAATTCTACTGCTTTCATTAAGGGGCCTGACGTCCGTCTTTTTGAGGAGGAGCTGTAGCGTTACCTCGGTGTACGTAACGTTATTGCATGTGCAAACGGCACTGATGCCCTGCAGATAGCTATGATGGCTCTGGGACTTAAACCCGGAGATGAGGTGATAACGACAAACTTTACGTTTATTGCCACCGTTGAGGTTGTTGAGCTCCTCGGGCTGAGGCTGGTGCTTATTGAACCAGACAGTAATACATTCAATATCAGTGTCGAGGCGATTAAAAAAGCCATTACCCCGCGCACGAAAGCAATAGTCCCGGTCCATCTCTTTGGTCAATGCGCTGATATGGAGCCCATTATGGAAATCGCAAGGCAGCACGGGTTACATGTTATTGAGGATGTCGCACAGGCTACCGGGGCTGATTACCGGTTCAGTGACGGCAAAGAAAAGAAAGCCGGAACGATGGGTATCATCGGATGCACATCGTTCTTCCCTTCAAAGAACCTCGGATGCTATGGCGACGGCGGCGCACTCTTCACCGACAATGACGATCTTGCAGCACTCATCAGAAGTATCACAAACCATGGCATGAAGGTGAGGTATTATCATGATACCATAGGTGTCAACTCACGCCTTGACACGATACAGGCAGCAGTCTTGAGAGTTAAGCTTCGCCATCTGGATGCCTTCAACGAAGCACGGCAACAGGCAGCAGCACATTATGACCGCGAACTGTCAGGATTGAAGGGTATGACAATTCCTTTCAGAGCAGCGAACTCAACACATATTTTCCACCAGTATACACTGCGTGTGACTGACGGAAACAGGAACAGACTTCGCGAGTACCTCGAGAATGAGGGTATACCATCGATGGTTTATTACCCGGTACCGCTTCACATGCAAAAAGCTTATTCTCACCTCGGGTACGGAACTGACGACTTCCCGGTCACAACGGAGCTTACAAACCAGGTCCTTTCACTTCCAATGCATACCGAACTCGACAATGAGCAACTTGAATATATCACCGGGTGCATCAGGTCACAATTCAAATAAAAAGAGCAGATGGAAAAAGAGTTTTTCGCGCATGAAACAGCGGTAATTGATGAAGGATGTTCTATTGGCAGAGGAACAAAAATATGGCACTTCAGTCATATTATGAAAGATTCCGTTATAGGTGAGAAATGTAATATCGGGCAGAACGTTGTTATCTCTCCGGGGGTTACGCTGGGAAATAATGTGAAAGTGCAGAACAACGTATCAATCTACACTGGCGTCATCTGTGAAGACGATGTCTTTCTTGGCCCGTCAATGGTATTTACCAATATCATAAATCCACGCAGTGCAATCATCAGACGCGACCAGTATGTCAAAACCACTGTCAGGCGCGGAGCTTCCATCGGAGCCAATGCAACCATCATATGCGGCAATGAGATCGGTGAGTATGCGCTCATCGGCGCAGGAGCTGTGATAACAAAAAATGTCAGGCCCTTTGCCCTGGTCGTTGGTAATCCCGGCCGCCAGACCGGATGGGTATCCGAGTACGCACACAAGCTTTCCTTCAGCCATGACGGAGTTGCCGTATGTCCCGAAAGCGGCCAGAAATACCGGCTCTACGAAGAGAGAGTGACAAAGATTATTTAGTATTTTTATCACCTTATAAATTTCCTTATGGATAATACTCCTAAGAATTTTGGTCTCATAGGTGTTGCAGGTTATATAGCCGAGCGTCACCTGAGAGCCATTAAAGAGACCGGCAACCGTCTCCTGGCCAGCCTTGACAAATTCGACTGTGTGGGCAAAATCGACAGCTATTTTCCGGAGAGTGATTTTTTCGTCGAGTTTGAAAGATTTGACCGTCATGTCGACAAACTGAAGAGAGGCGGTGTTCAGCTTGACTATGTGAGCATCTGTTCGCCCAACTACCTGCATGATTCTCATATAAGGTTTGCACTCCGGCATCAGGCCGAAGCAATATGTGAGAAACCCGTAGTGCTTAATCCCTGGAATATAGATGCTCTCCAGGAGATCGAGAAGGAGACCGGCCACAGGATTTATAATATCCTCCAACTCAGGTACCATCCTGTGATAATTGCGCTTCACGATAAGATCGCCGCCAACCCTCCGGGGAGGAAGCATGATATCGATCTTACGTACGTTACCAGCCGTGGCAACTGGTACTACATCTCATGGAAGGGTGACGTCAACAAGTCGGGTGGGATAGCCACAAACATAGGCGTTCATTTCTTTGATATGCTTGGCTGGATCTTCGGGCCCGTGGTCTCAAACAGGATACACCTGCTCGAAAAGAATAAAGCCTCAGGGTTTCTTGAGCTGGAGAAAGCACGTGTAAGATGGTTCCTGAGCATTGACTGCAACGACCTTCCTGAGGCAGTGAAGGAAAAGGGCAAAAGAACATTCAGGAATATTACCGTTGACGGCGAAGAGCTGGAATTCTCAGAAGGATTCACTGATCTGCATACAGTCACCTACCGGGAGATACTTAAGGGCAACGGCTACGGGCTTGAGGATGCCCGCCAGAGTATAGAGACCGTATATCAGATCCGTAACTCAACGTTATCAATTCTTACAGGTGAATATCATCCTCTAATAAAAAAATAAAATGTATAATAAGCTGGTTAACAAGGAGACAAAGCTCTCCCTCATTGGGCTCGGATATGTAGGCCTGCCTATCGCCCTTGAGTTCGCACGGAAAATCAGGGTTATCGGATTCGATATAAGACCTGATCGTGTTGTCCTTATGAAAAACGGTATTGATCCGAGCAACGAACTTGACCATGACGCATTTAACGGAACTGATATTAAATTTACTTCTGATCCTGAAGATCTGAGGGAGGCATCATTCCACA
>JADGPV010000099.1 GCA_017882245.1 Bacteroidales bacterium
CTTCAATCCTAATGAATTCTCTGTTGATGTAGCTTATTCGCGCCTGTTTTCCCAGCACTGGTCAGGAGGCGTGGCTCTGCGGTTTATCTATTCAAATATCACGGGAGGGACATATGTCGGCAGCACTGAAACAAAAGCAGGTATCGCTTTCGCTGCTGATGCCTCAGCTTATTATACAACAGCATTGAAACTGGGCTCAAAGACAGGAAATATCTCCGCCGGGGCCAATTTTTCAAACATCGGATCGAAGATGAGTTATACATCCGACAAGGATCCTGATTTCATCCCGATGAATATGCGTCTGGGAAGTACATTCTCAGTCAGTCTTGACAGGTACAACACCCTGGCAATCTCCGTTGACATTAATAAACTGCTTGTACCTACACCTCCGGTTTATCAGGACGGTGTAATTGTTAAAGGCATGGATCCTAATGTTTCTGTGCCTGTAGCCATCTTTCAGTCATTCTATGATGCACCTTATGGGTTCGGAGAGGAGATGCATGAATTCATGGAGTCTATAGGAATTGAGTACTGGTATAATCAGCAATTCGCCTTGCGCGCCGGATACTTTAACAGCGCCGAGTGCAAAGGCAACATGAAGTACTTCACTGCAGGAGCAGGATTCAGACTGAGTGTTTTCACACTCGACTTCTCATACCTTATTCCTATAACACAGAATAACCCGTTATCCAATACCCTCCGGTTCTCGCTGGGGTTTGAGTTTGACTCACTGCGCAACGTCAGTAAAAAATAGCAGATGACACTGCATCAGAGGATAGGTCAGGGCATTGACTTTCACCGCCTTGAGGAAGGTCGTGAGCTTTGGCTTGGCGGCGTTCACATTGCCTCATCAAAAGGCTGTGTGGCTCACTCTGACGGCGATGCTCTGATACATGCAATTTGTGACGCGCTTCTCGGCGCTGCAGGGATGAATGACATCGGGGCACATTTCCCTGACACATCTGATGAATATAAAGGTATTGACAGCAAGATACTCCTGAAACGTACTGTGAAAATGGTCACGGAAAAAGGCTACAGGATCGTAAATATTGACAGCACTGTGTGTCTTGAAACACCAAAGCTGGCTCCTCATATAAGCGCAATGCGAACGACCATGGCTAATATAGCAGAAATACTTCCTGATGCTATTTCCGTAAAGGCGACCACTACTGAGAAGATGGGATTTACAGGCCGCGGGGAGGGCGTAGTAGCCATGGCTGTCTGTCTTATTGCAGACCGCATCCCCGATAATATTTAACCGATCACCGAGTCAATAAGGTTGTCGTCAGCCTGTACCGGCATTGTCACCACCAGTCCCGGAGTGCGTTCCATCTCCCTTGTTATTGTTGATATTGCCCCGCTGTTTCTTGCCCAGCTGCGGCGTGCGATACCGTTATTTACATCCCAGAAGAGCATTGCCCGGATGCGTCTTCCGGCTGCCGGTGTGCCGTCAAGCACCATGCCGAAACCACCGTTTATGGCCTCACCCCATCCAACACCTCCGCCGTTATGCAGTGAGACCCAGGTGGCGCCGCGGAAAGAATCACCGATAACGTTCTGTACCGCCATGTCAGCCGTAAAGCGCGAACCGTCATATATATTTGCCGTCTCGCGGAAGGGCGAGTCGGTACCTGAAACATCATGATGATCGCGGCCTATGACCACTGGTCCGCTGATCTTGCCTGAGACTATGGCATCGTTGAAAGCTTCTGCAATGGCCGTCCTGCCGCGCGCATCAGCATAAAGAATGCGTGCCTGCGATCCTACAACCAGGTTGTTGCGCGCGGCTTCACGTATCCAGTGAATATTGTCGGACATCTGTTGCTGAATTTCTCCGGGGGAGTCTTTCATCAGCTGTTCAAGGGTTCTCGTAGCCAGTGCATCTGTAGTTGCCAGGTCAACAGGGTCGCCTGAGCAGCATACCCATCTGAAGGGGCCAAAGCCATAATCAAAGCAAAGAGGTCCCATGATGTCCTCCACGTAAGACGGGTAGCGAAATCCGCCTTTCCCGTCACTGACATCGGCACCTGCACGTGAAGATTCAAGCAGGAACGCATTACCGTAATCGAAGAAATAAGTTCCGTGTTCCGTGTGCCTGTTGATGGCTGCAACCTGTCGCCGCAGGGAAGCCTGCACCAGTCCCCTGAACCTTTCAGGATCTTCCGCCATAACCTTATTCGCTTCATCAAATGTGATACCTGCAGGATAATATCCGCCTGCCCACGGGTTATGCAGGGAGGTCTGGTCTGAACCGAGATCGGCCCATATCCCTTCATCAGCAAAGTATTCCCACAGGTCAACAATATTCCCGTGATAGGCCAGTGAGATCACCTCTCCTGACCCGCATGCCTTCCTGACGCGATGAGTAAGTTTTCCAAGATCATCAAAGACCTCATCAACCCATCTCTGGGAATGTCGCTTGCTTACTGCCTTCGGGTTTACCTCGGCGATGACTGAAACCACACCGGCTATGTTGCCTGCCCTGGGTTGGGCTCCTGACATACCTCCAAGCCCGGATGAAATGAAGAGCCTGGTTCGCCTTGTCATTTCATCTGACGGTTTGAGTCTCCTGCCTGCATTGAGCAGGGTGATTGTTGTGCCGTGAACGATTCCCTGGGGACCTATGTACATGTAAGATCCGGCGGTCATCTGGCCATACTGCGATACCCCAAGAGCATTGAATTTCTCCCAGTTATCCTGTGAAGAGTAGTTGGGTATTACCATTCCATTGGTGACAACCGCCCTGGGGGCTTCGTTGTGTGACGGGAAGATACCAAGAGGGTGACCAGAGTACATCACGAGGGTCTGCTCATCTGTCATCTCAGAAAGGTATTTCATCGTGAGCCTGTACTGCGCCCAGTTCTGGAAGACTGCGCCGTTGCCGCCGTAGGTGATAAGTTCATGGGGATGCTGAGCCACGGCAGGGTCAAGATTGTTCGTTATCATAAGCATGATAGCTGCAGCCTGCACAGACTTATGAGGATATTCGCCGATTGGCCTGGCCTTCATCTCATATGATGGCCTGTAACGGTACATATAGATTCGTCCGTAATCACGCAGCTCGGCGGCGAACTCAGGAGCGAGAACGCCATGCAGCCTTACGGGGAAATACCTGAGGGCATTGCGCAGTGCCAGCTTCTTTTCTTCATGCGTCAGTATGTCACGGCGCCGCGGAGCATGGTTGACCAGAGGGTCGTAAGGTTTCAACTCAGGAAGGTGCGTGGGAATGCCTTCGCGGATTTGGGTTTGGAAATCGTTCATAATATTGGAAATATACCAATTACAAATATATAAAACATGTAACGACGCCCTACCAGGGTGCCACCACACGGATAAAAAAGTAACGACGCCCTATTAGGGCGCCGCTACACGTAAAAATAATGTAATAAGTTTATGAATTTTCGCTTACGATCTCGTCATCAACAAGTATGCGGCCGCAATATTCGCAGACGATGATCTTTTTCCTTGACCTTATGTCAAGCTGACGCTGAGGAGGTATCTGATTAAAACATCCGCCGCATGCATCTCTCTGGACAGACACAACAGCCAGGCCGTTGCGTGCGTTGGAACGGATACGCTTATAAGCGGTGAGAAGACGCTCCTCAATTTTTGTCTGGAGCTCCGTTGATCTCGTGTCAAGCTGTTCTTCTTCCTTCTGGGTATCACGTGTTATATCGTCAAGCTCGCCCTTCTTTCCATCCAGATCGCGTTTTCTCTCGTCGAGTGCCGCCTGAGCTTCAGCCATCACTTCTTTTTTTTCTGCAACCTGTACAGTGAACTCACGTATCTTCTTGTTACACAACTCAATCTCAAGATTCTGGAACTCAATCTCTTTAGAAAGGGAATCATATTCGCGGTTATTGCGGACATTATTCTGCTGTTCTTCGTACTTTTTTATAAGTCCCTGGGAGGTAGTTATCTCGTTATTCTTGCTTACGACCGCCTTATCGAGCTCGGAAACTTCACTTTTGAGATTGTTTATTCTCGTCTCCAGTCCTTCAACCTCATCCTCAAGGTCCTGCACCTCGAGGGGAAGCTCTCCCCTGAGTGTACGTATCTTATCTATCTCTGAATCAACAAGCTGTAGTGAATATAACGCCCTGAGTTTCTCTTCTATTGTTAGTTCTGGTTCAGCGGTTTTGGTCTGTTTCATCTTAAGAAGTACTTTATTGGATTGGTATTTATCCCGGAAAACCGGAGTGCAAATTTAGGAAATTTTTTATTAATCAGGTCGTGGAGCAGTTGTAAAGAAAATTTTTCACTCTCGTAATGACCAATGTCAGCCACGATTATATCACGCGGTGCCTGTGTGAAGGCATGATATTTTATATCACCGGTTATGAACGCATCGGCGCAGGCGCGGGCGGCAGTGCTGATGAGGTCAGCGCCGGAACCTCCGCAGACGGCAACGGTTGTCACCGTGCGGTCAGTGTCTCCGCTGTAGCGGATGACCGGTATGCCAGTGAGCTTCTTCAGTCTCTCAAGGAGCACCGTGCCGGTGAGCGGCGCGGGGAGAATGCCCACGGCGCCCGCGCCGGCGCCGTAATACTCGTTCTCAAGGGCAATGATGTCGTAAGCCACTTCCTCATATGGATGTACTTCAAGAAGGGCCCTGACACATGAAGATGAAAGATGTGACGGCACGACTGCCTCTAACCTTATTTCAGGCTCGGAATGATCCTCGCCAACTCTTCCGGCAAAAGGATCAGTCCCCTCGCCTGCCCTGTAGGTTCCCTCCCCATTAACGCTGAAGCTGCAGCGGTCATAATTACCGATGTGGCCCGCACCTGCGGTGAACAGAGCTTCCCTGACCCTGCCGGCATGAGCAACAGGAACATAAGTGACAAGCTTTGAAAGTTTTCCTTTCAGCGGAGCCAGCACCCTGATCTTCTCAAGCCCGATCTTCTCAGCCAGTATATGACTGACTCCCAGGGATACGTTGTCAAAACTTGTATGAGCGGAATAAACGGCTACGCCGCCTGCTATCGCAGCCGCAACACAGCGCTCAGTTTCATTGCTGTTTGCAACGTGCTTCAAAGGAGCAAAGATCAGCGGGTGATGCGAGATTATAAGTTTACAACTATGTTCCCGCGCTTCAGCTATAACATCGGACGTCACATCCACGGTAAGCAGAACAGAATCGATCACAGCCATAGGGTCTCCTACCTGCAGACCGCTGTTGTCGTAATGTTCCTGAAAGGCAGGAGGAATAAGTTCTTCAAGCCAGAGCGTGAATTCTCCCAGCGTAACCGCCATTTTATCAGTCAATTTCGTCTCTGATATCGTTGAGCATGTCCTTTATGCTGCGAAGGGTGTCAGCAATCTCCAGACGATAGCCGGCATCTTCATGGTTATTTTTCAGGTATTTTCTCGCACCTTCGATTGTCATGCCTCTTTCCCGCAGCAGGTGGTATATCAGTTTAAGGTTCTTAATATCTTCCTCCATGAACAGTCTGTTGCCTTTATTATTCTTTTTCGGTTTCAGGACGTCAAACTCCTTCTCCCAGAACCTGATCGTTGAGACAGGTTCAGAGAACATATCGGCTACCTCACCGATCTGATAGAACAATTTGTCAACTTTTTTTTCCCTGTAGGGCATGATCTGGCTTCCTTAATCAGTCGAAGGTCTGTCCGCTCTTGTTAGCGATTTCAATCATGTTGTCGTACTCATCAGGGGTGAGATCGTTAAAATAATACAGCGCAGGATCGACATTAAGACCGTTAATCTTAACCTCATAATGCAGGTGAGGTGCTGTTGAGAGACCTGTGCAACCTACGAAGCCAATGACATCGCCACGCTTGACCTTCTGCCCTACCCTGACATTGAAGTGGTCAAGATGGGCATAGATAGTCTGATACCCATATCCGTGATCTATAATAATATGATTACCCAGCTCACGGCGTTCTGATTTGACCTCACTGATGACACCGTTGCCGGTTGCATAGACATCAGTGCCCGTTGGCGCAGTGAAATCCATGCCGGCATGAAACTTCGATATTTTGTAGATAGGATGTATTCTGTAGCCAAAGCCTGATGCCGTACGTTTAAGATCCTTGTTTGACAAAGGCTGTATGGCCGGTATGCTGCTGAGCATCACCTCCTTCTCCTTTGATAATGCTATAAGCTGATCAAAAGATTCTGATTGTACATATATCTTCTTCCTGATCTTGTCAAGCCTGGTTGCAGTCTCAATTATCAGATCTGAATTTGAAAATCCCTCAAGCTCTGCATAACGGTTCACTCCGCCAATGCCTCCTTCACGGTAAGATGCCGGCACCGGTTCAGCCTCGAAAATGGTCCGGTAAAGGTTGTCATCAGTCTCCTCGAGATGGCCGAGTACCTTCTCAACATTCTCCATCTCCCTGTTCATAAGCTCATACTGCAGAGTAAGCTGCTCAATCTCACGTTTAAGAGCCTTCTCCCTGGGTGAATCAAAAATAAAGGCAAAGATAAAACCATACACGCCAGCGAGAAATAGTGACCCTACAAAATATGCGAACAGACGGAGGAGAAGCTGCCTGATTCCCAGCCTTATCTTATCAAAGCTGAGTGTCTCATGATTGAACTTATACTTTGTCTTTGGCATCCGCTATGACGGCAAATTAAGTGCCCTGCAAACATAAGAAATAATAGACAAATTACAAAACTGTTTAGAATCTACAAAGAGCAGGCATTCAGACTGCATCTCACGGTTTTGAAAGATAATCAAGCATCTTAAAATACTCATCCTCAGAAAGATTATCGTCAAAATACCAGAGCGGGTTCACATGTGATCCGAAAAGATCGACCTGGTAATGAAGGTGCGGTCCTGATGAAATACCGGTATTGCCTGACAGCCCTATAAAGTCTCCCCTTTTTACCTTCTGACCTCTTTTGACATTTACTTTGCTGAGGTGGCCATAAATTGATCTGTACCCGTATCCGTGGTCAATTACCACCTTTATCCCGAAGCCATCATTCTGGTTACCGGCATAATAGACTATGCCGGCACCCGTTGCATGCACCTCGGTACCCAGGGGGCAGCAGAAATCCTGACCGAAATGCCAGCGCGGCGAACCCAGAACTGGATGGTGCTCCCTGAACTTGACCCCGTCACCGAGTCTCATTGTTACGTTAACTGGTCTTATATACGGAAGATGAGCCCACATATCCTTCCATTCAGCAGCTTTCTCGGAAAGCTCGGTAATCGAGTTGTACTGAATATTTGTCTCAGTCCTCAGATTCTCAAACTTCGACCTCACAGCCATCATCATCTCGGTGTTCACGTATCCCGTCAGGTCACCGTATTTAAAAACACCTCCGGCACCTCCTTCAGAAATATCTGCAGGGATCTGGGGAAGGTCAAGGATCGCCCTGTAAGAGTTATTATCAGATGAGCGCAGATCAGCAACAAATTTTGATGAATAATCAATCCGGCGCTCAAGAAGAGAGTAATTCAACTTGATCTCCTCAACCCTCCGCTCCAGTTTCTCCTGGTACGGAAAACCGAATGCATGATGAAAGATGAAGCCGTAACAGACTGTTAATAAGATTGACATACCAAATCCAATGGAGAATCTGATAAGTTTCTCGCTCCATTTGCGTTTGTGCCGGAGAAACTGAAGATTAGATGTGTCAAAAACGTATTTTTTCCTTATCAGCATCAGGAGTTCAGAAAGTTACGACTATTTTAATCGACAATAAACAAACGTAAAATAAATGAATTAATTTTACAGACCCCAAACTAATTGAAATTTAACACTGTGGGAGAGCTTATGATGAAGGCAGCCGCAATCAGAGAGGAATTTCTCAGTTTTTTCAGATCCAAACAACATAAAATTGTACCATCAGCGCCGATGGTGATCAAGAATGACCCGACGCTCATGTTTACCAACGCCGGCATGAACCAGTTCAAGGATATATTCCTTGGAAATCAGCCGGCAGCCTTCAAAAGAGTGGCTGACTCCCAAAAATGTCTCCGAGTGTCGGGCAAGCATAATGACCTGGAGGAAGTAGGCCTTGATACATATCACCATACGATGTTCGAGATGCTTGGAAACTGGTCTTTCGGCGATTATTTTAAGAAGGAAGCAATAGGTTGGGCATGGGAATTTCTTAATGGTCGTCTTGGCATTCCTGAAGACAGAATTTACGCGACTGTCTTTGAGGGTAGTCCTGAAGAGGAAGTACCCCGTGATGACGAGGCCGCCGAACACTGGAAAAAATGCTTCTCAGATCCGGAAAACCATATTATTGAAGGATCAAAGAAAGACAACTTCTGGGAAATGGGTGAGACGGGCCCTTGCGGACCGTGTTCCGAGATACACGTCGATTTAAGGTCTGAAAGTGAACGCAAGGCGAAGAAGGGTCATCTGCTTGTGAACAAGGGACACCCCCATGTTATAGAGATCTGGAACCTTGTATTTATACAGTACAACCGCAAGGCAGGCGGTGAACTTGAACTGCTCCCTGAAAGGCATGTCGATACAGGTATGGGATTTGAACGTCTCTGCATGGTGATCCAGGGAAAAAAGTCGAACTATGATACCGACATATTCCAGCCTATTATTGCCAGCACAGCATCAGTCACAGGCAAACCGTACGGCGAAAAAGAAACCTGGGACATAGCACACCGCGTCATCGCTGACCACCTGCGCACAGTAGCCTTTTCAATAGCCGACGGCCAGCTGCCGTCAAATAACAAGGCCGGTTACGTTATCAGGAGAGTACTGCGCCGGGCAGTAAGATACGGGTATACATCGCTTGAGATGACAGAACCATTCATCTATAAGCTGATTCCGGCACTTATAACTTCAATGGGATCACATTATCCGGAGCTGTCAGCTCAGAAAGAAATCATCACCAGGGTCATTTTCGAAGAGGAACAGGCATTCCTGAAAACACTGGGAAAAGGGCTTAAGATGATAGAACGCCGAGTGGAAGGGCTGAAGAAGGAAGGAAAGAATATCTTCCCGGGCAGCGATGCCTTTGAACTCTTCGACACATACGGCTTCCCTGTAGACCTGACCCAGCTGATTTTAAAGGAAAATAAAATAACCCTTGATGAGGCAGCGTTCACCCGCGAACTCAATGCCCAGAAAGAACGGTCAAGAGACGATGCGGTCATCACGGCAGGAGACTGGGAGGTGATACATGATATTGAAAAAACCGTGTTTACCGGTTACGATCATACTGAAGACTCAGTACGTATTGCGCGATATCGTAAGGTGAATGCCCGGGGCAGGGAGGCTGTACAACTCATATTTGACAGAACACCATTTTATGCCGAGTCCGGGGGACAAGTCGGCGATAAAGGATTTATCTCCTCTGAAAATGAAAAGATCGCAATAACCGACACTATAAAGGAGAATAACCTCACTATCCATATTGCTGCAAAAGTGCCCTCAGATCCGTCACGGCTCTTCACTGCCGCAGTCGATCGTGAAGCCAGGCAACTGACAGCCAATAATCATACGGCCACTCACCTTATGCATCACGCACTGCGTGAAGTACTTGGGAAACATGTCGAACAAAAGGGATCCCTTGTGACGCCCGAGAAGCTAAGGTTCGATTTCAGTCACTTCAGGCAGCTGACACCGGAAGAACTTGCTGCCGTCGAGCAGAAAGTCAACGAAATGATCATGAAGAACATCGTTTCAGAAGTGCATGATGAGACCCCTGTCGCAGAAGCACTGGCGATGGGTGCAATGGCACTGTTCGGAGAGAAATACGGTGAAAAAGTAAGGGTGGTGTCATTCGGAGATTCCGTTGAGCTTTGTGGCGGGACACATGTCCAAAGCACTTCTGTGATAGGCCTCTTCAAGATAATCTCAGAGAGTGCTGTCGCTGCCGGTGTGAGACGCATCGAAGCCGTGACAGGCCGGAAAGCCTTGTCATACATAAATGAGAAGTTAAAGAACCTCGATGAGATAACGCTCATGCTCAGGAGTACCGGGAACCCTGCCACCAATGTCTCGAAAATAATGACTGAGAATGCCTCGCTGAGACACGCAATTGAAAAGATGCAGAATGCTGCCGCAGCTGTTGCCCGTAAACAACTTACCAACAGCGCAGTAACATCAGGCATGTGTAATATTTACTCGGGCGTTCTTGAAGATTTAACTTCCGAGACACTTAAAAACATTGCCCACCAGATCAGACAGTCTGATAAAAAAAGCGCAGTAATTATAGGTTCTGAAAATGAAGGAAAAGCATCACTTCTTATCGGCCTGGGAGATGAGATCATCAGGAGCTCGGGACTGAATGCCGTTGAGATCATCAAGGCCGTTTCAGCTTCAATAAACGGAGGCGGCGGCGGGCAACCCTTCCTTGCAACAGCAGGAGGTAAAAGGCCTGAAGGTCTGAATGACGCCATCGAAAAAGCCATAGCACTCATAAAAGAAGCACTTTAGAACACCCTTATTAAAACCGGTCGAAATTCTGAAATGCAATTTATGCCTGCAATGGAGGTTACTTAATCCCACTAGTAACCTTCTTTAATTTTTATACCTTTGCTGTCCGGTATGAAATCGTTATGGTCCATATCTTTAACTGGCGCTGCCCTGATGCTGATTCTGGAGTTGATATCATGTTCCAGGCAGGCCTGTTACGATAATACCAACGCATTGATGAACACCTCACTCCTTGCCAGCGGTACAGGCCATGACACCTCATCCGTAAGTCTTATTGTAAAAGGAATAACTCCTACTGACACGGTCGATTTCGTGGATACAAAATCCGATTCACACTTCTCAGTACCTCTTGACCCGGGAAATGACGTCACCACCTTCTACATAGTCCTTAACGGAGTTACAGACACGGCTGTCATAACTTATGACCGTGAGCCTCACCTTGTATCTGCCGAATGCGGCTACACATTTGTAAGTGAGCTGACCGGGCTTACTACAACACATAACATCATAGACACACTCATGATCATAGATAACAGCGTGAACCTAAATGGCAAAAGGAACCTGCATCTGTTTTTTTAGTCTTTTTCTCCTCCTGGGCAGCCGGGTGATGTCACAGGATACTGTAATGGTGCCGCTGCATGTGCGCACAGGCTTTGATCTTTCAGGTCCCGTTATGCATTTAATAAGCAAGAACCTTGCCAGCTACGGTGTTCTGGCCTCCGTGGATATTAACCAGAACCTCTCTGTAAATGCCGGGGCGAGATATACCTCATTCTCATCGGCAGTATACAATTACAGTTTCCAGAGTCACGGTACAAGTTTTGTTATCGGTCCTGACTACAACTATATCAAACCCAAAGTGGGACTGGGCAGATATTTTGCAGGTTTCGGTTTCAGGTACGGGCTCAGTTTTTACAGCCAGGAAGCCACTGGCATCAAATACACAAATTCATGGGGAGAAGGTGTTTCATCATTCCCTCTCTCTCATCACATCGGGCATTTTCTGGAGTTCACACCGGGTGTGCGTGCTGAGCTTTTTAGAGGTGTCACTATCGGGTGGAACCTTTATCTGAGAGTGTTGGTCAGTTCCGGCGCCGGCCATGATCTGAAACCTGTATGGATGCCGGGCTACGGTGATGCCACATCAGGCATAGCTACAGGAGCTGAATATTACGTCTCTTTCTCAATCCCCTATAAGAAAATAAGGGTGATTATTAAGCCTAAACCAGTGTCAACTGATGAAGATAATGAAGAGGGAGTTGAGAACCCGTCGACCACACCTTCATCAGTTATGGGAGGACGGCTGTAACCCATCATTCCTGCTGAAGATAAGCAGCCCCATAAATGTCAGAAATCCATTTACAAGGAGCATCTCAAATCCGAATTTATAGCCATTAAAGAGCTCCTCTGAAAAGAGGTTAAGAATATAACAGGCGACGGGTGAAAGGATTGCTATCCACGGTGTGATCCTGTCATTCACCTTCCTGTGCGTGAAAAGACCAAAGGTATAGAGTCCCAGCAGCGGTCCGTATGTATAACCGGCAATTGTAAAGAGTTTGTCAATGATAGCCCTGTCATTCATCTGCCTGAAGATCAGTATGCATATAAAAAATACGACAGCAAATGCAAGATGAACAACATACCTGATCCTGGTTTTTTTTGAGTCATCTATGTCCGTTCTTTTTTCCAGCCCGAGGAA
>JADGPV010000019.1 GCA_017882245.1 Bacteroidales bacterium
CACAGGAAGGCGATGCTTGCAAATATGGCTACATCACTTATCCTCCATAAAAGGATTACAACTACAACAGCCAAGGCAAAGGCGCTGCGTACATATGTTGAGCCTATTATTACAAAATCGAAGGACGATTCCACACACTCCAGGAGAGTGGTATTCAGTTATCTTAAGGATAAAACTGCAGTGGCTGAACTCTTCAGGGATATATCACCAAAAATCGGGGAACGCCCGGGCGGTTATACCCGCATTCTTAAGCTTGGCAACAGAATAGGCGACAACGCAGATATGTGTATCCTTGAGCTTGTCGACTATAACGAAGCAATGCTTGGTGGTGATGCTGCAAAAACTAAGACAGCAAGAAGAAGAAGGTCTGTGAAGAAAAAAGATGATGGAACAGCTGTCACAGCCACCCCTAAAGCTTCCAAAACCAAGGCAGTAAAAGCAGAAGAGCCTGTTAAAGAGGCCGGTCATGCTAAAGAAGATGAGGTTCCTCAGAAGTAAAAAGATGTTTAAAGAAATAATTTAAGAAGAGGGGATAAGTCATAAAGACTCTATCCCTTTTTTTATATATTGCATTATTGTTTAATTTTAATTAAAAATATATGGGTCAGATAGTTAGTGTTCTTGCACGTGAGATTCTTGATTCCCGCGGCAATCCGACAATTGAAGTTGATGTTATGACAGCCAGTGGTTATTTTGGAAGGGCAGCAGTCCCGTCAGGTGCATCAACAGGTGAAAATGAGGCTCTTGAGCTCAGGGACGGCGATAAAAGCCGCTATATGGGCAAAGGCGTCCTTAAAGCTGTTCATAATGTTAATAACGTTATTGCAGAGGAAGTTACTGGTATGGATGTTACAGATCAGGCCGGGATCGACAAAAAGATGATTGAGCTTGACGGAACAAAGACAAAGAGCAACCTCGGCGCAAATGCAATTCTTGGAGTCTCTCTGGCAGTTGCCAAAGCGGCTGCCTCATATCACGGACTTCCTTTATTCCGTTATATCGGAGGGTCCAATGCGGTGACGCTGCCTATACCAATGATGAATATCATTAACGGAGGATCTCATTCAGATGCTCCGATAGCTTTCCAGGAATTTATGATAAGACCTGTAGGGGCCCCTTCATTTAAAGAAGGCTTACGCATGGGAACAGAAGTATTCCATTCCCTTAAAAAAGTTCTTAAGGAGAGAGGCTTAAGTACTGCAGTCGGTGATGAGGGTGGCTTTGCACCCAAGTTTGACGGAACTGAAGATGCTCTTGAAACAATCCTTAAGGCAATTTCAGCCGCAGGATACAAGGCAGGTTCGGATATTACAATAGCTCTTGATCCTGCAGCATCAGAATTCTATGTTGACGGGATGTATAATTATGCAAAATTTGAAGGTCCGAAAGGTGCGCGGAGAACATCTAAAGAACAGGTTGATTATTTTGAACAACTGATATCTAAGTACCCCATAGATTCAATTGAGGACGGAATGGCAGAGAATGATTGGGATGGCTGGAAAATGCTTACAGACAGGATCGGGAAGAAATGCCAGATAGTCGGCGACGACGTCTTTGTTACCAATGTTGACTATCTTAGAAAAGGTATCGAACTTGGATGTGCAAACTCGATACTTATAAAAGTAAACCAGATAGGTACGCTTACCGAAACACTCGATGCGATTGAGATGGCCCATCGTGCAGGTTATACCACCGTTACATCACACCGTTCAGGAGAAACAGAGGATACAACTATTGCAGATATCGCAGTTGCTACCAATTCAGGTCAGATAAAAACCGGTTCGGCTAGCAGAACTGACAGGATTTGTAAATATAATCAGCTTCTCAGAATAGAAGAGACCCTGGGTGCACTGGCTGTTTACGGATATAAGAAGTAATTTAGATTATTTCATCTTCGCAAGGCTGCCAGTGATGGCGGCCTTTTTTATGACCGCCTCACCCCAACCCCTCTCTCGGGGGATGAGGCTTAACAGCGCCATCCTGTCATGATTTCCGCAGTTATTAACAATTGTTGATAACTTCTGTTTAAATCGGGTTTATAACAACGGCTATTTTTCTATTGTTCTTAATGTTTCTTGATATACTTTTGATTCATCAGGTGAGCGATAAAAGGTTGCTCAAACGATGTGGAGGCAGAGAAAGTTACTTAATTGAAACATGATCCGCCTCATTCAGACCTCCGGGTCTGCTCATCAGGCGAGCCGAAGCCCTGACTAAAGGACCTTGTGTCCCGGATGTCAGGAAGACCAACGAAAACCGGAAACGTTCTTTCAACGATTGAGTCACAGGGCTTCAGGATACTAAGGCTTCGGCCAGCGTAAACTGAAACTGATGCCGTCTCCTCCGGGAAATGTGCACCAGCGCCTGAAAGACGCTTCGTCCCCGAAATCCGCCTCAAAACGGATAAAAGGACAGCCCGAAGGTTCTGCTGTAACAGGCAAGACCCGAAAGCCATGGGTTGCAGAATATGATCAAGCATCTGAGTATGCAGCCGACCATAATAACAGTAATCTGACTCCGCGAACAGCCTTGGCTGCAAACGGTGAATGGGAACTAATCTTAACGAATAGTTCCCATTATTGTTTTATCTTTGTCTCTCACCCTGTAATATGAAATGGCTTACTCGGGACTGGCTGGTTTTATTGATGAGCTGGCAAAAAGAGATGAAATCCGGAAAATAAAAGAGTATATCAGTCCGGATCTTGAGATCGCAGAGATTACCGACCGCGTCACCAAATCCGGAGGCAAAGCTTTATTGTTTGAAAATACCGGAACCGACTTTCCTCTTCTTATAAATGCTTACGGCTCTGATAAACGAATGGCTTTGGCTATCGGAAGAGAAAGCCTCGGCGATGTCGGGAAGGAAATAGATGATCTTCTGGTCCATATTTCTGACGCCGGGAGTAAAAAGCTTGCAGCTCTGCCATCAATAATGCACCTGGCAGGTATCATGCCATCCAGGAGCAGAAAGAGGGGAAACTGCCAGCAGATTATCCATAAAGACCCCGACACCGGCATACTTCCTGTCCTTAAATGCTGGCCACATGACGGAGGCCGTTTTATTACACTTCCGGTAGTCAATACCGTCCACCCCGATAGTGGCAAAACAAATGCAGGGATGTACAGGATGCAGATCCTTGATAAAATCACCACTGCCATGCACTGGCAGCGACATAAAACAGGCGCAAACCATTTTGAGGCATGGAAAAGGAGAGGCGGCAGAATGCCTGTATCGGTTGTCCTGGGCGGCGATCCCGTCTATGCCTATTCAGCTACAGCACCGCTGCCGGAAGGCGTTGATGAATACATACTTGCAGGATTTCTGAGGAAGAAAAGGGTCAGGTTGGTGAAGTGTATAACCAATGAGCTTTACGTGCCCGCCGATGCAGATATAGTGCTGGAGGGATATGTTGATACTTCGGAAAATCTGGTATGGGAAGGCCCGTTCGGTGACCATACTGGCTTCTATTCCCTTGCTGACTGGTATCCTAAATTCCATATCACCTGTATAACCCATTCAAAAAATGCCGTCTATCCTGCTACTATCGTCGGTATCCCTCCTAATGAGGATGCCTGGCTTGCCAGGGCAACGGAACGGATCTTTCTCTCACCCGTCAAAATGGCTCTTCAGCCGGAAATAGAGGATTTTCATATGCCCGATGCAGGTGTGGCCCACAACCTTGTAATAGTAAAGATCACAAAAACATATCCTGGTCAGGGCATGAAAGTTCTAAACTCCCTCTTCGGAGCAGGTCAGATGATGTTTTCAAAATACCTCATTGTTGTCAGCGGACAGACAGATATCAGGAATTATAACAGACTGGCTGCACATATCTTTGAAAATACCGACTTAAGCAGAGACCTCATGTTTTGCCAGGGACCGCTCGATGTGCTGGACCACTCTTCCGATGCCTTTTCATTCGGGGGAAAGCTGGGGATCGATGCCACCATTAAGCATCCTGAGGAAATATCCGGGCAGGAGAAAAAGGTATCTTCAGTTAATTTCAATGTAAATAAATCTGAAAATATTCTTCTCAATAGCAGAATTATAGTAAAATTCAATATTAAGCTGATTATTGACGCTATTCCTGCAGTGATTGTTTCTGTCAACAGTGTCAGGGATCAGGATGCGGTGGAGAAAGTTAAAACTCTGTTCAGGAGCATTGACGCGGAAGGCTTCTTCAGACTTATTCTTGTAGTTGATCATACCATTGATCCCGTTAACCTTCATATGGTTGCCTGGCAGATTCTCGGGAACTCTGATCCACGGCGTGATCATGAATATCTTAATTCATCTTCGCTGCTAATAGACGGAACTGCAAAGGTGTTCAGAAAAGGCGGTTTTCCCCGAAAGTGGCCAAATGTGGTTTGTTCAGATAATGAAACAATCTCTTCAATTGACAGAAGGTGGGACTCTCTTGGGCTCGGTCCTTTCATAAAGTCACCATCCGGCGTATACCGTAATCTTATAATAAGCGGTAAGGCTGAAGTTGTTATGGATGAGAGCCCTGGTTCAGGTCTCCCGTTTGGTAAGATTAGAGAAAATTCTTGATTTTATTGATCAGTACGGCAGGCTGGTACGGCTTGCTTAGATATTCATCCATTCCTGCCGAGAGGCATCTCTCTTTATCTCCGATCATGGCATTTGCCGTGATTGCAATAATAGGTGTATGTGTATTGGATGCAGATTCTAGAGCTCTCATCTTTTCGGCAGCTATAAGTCCGCTCATCACAGGCATTGTAATATCCATGAGGATCAGGTCGTAGGTGCTTGTGGCAAATTTATCAAGAGCCTCCTGCCCGTTTGTGGCTGTGTCGATTAAACTGACCAGGGGCTCCAGGGTCAGAAGCGTGATCTTTTGATTTATCAGGTTATCTTCCACTAGCAGAATCCTGAGTTCCTTCAGCTCCTTGCGGGGCCTTTCGATTCCGGTAAAAACTGTAGCACTATGCAGACCTGTTTTATGCTTTGTCTCCTGTACA
>JADGPV010000100.1 GCA_017882245.1 Bacteroidales bacterium
AATTGTTCATAATCTGCTCAACATGCGCTGTATCTCCCTCTGTGACAAAGAACTCTCCCGTAGAGACATCCAGTAAAGCCACCCCTACAGCCTGTTTTTCCATATGTACTGCTGCAAGGAAGTTGTTCTCCTTGTTATTCAGCACATTATCACTGAATGAAACTCCCGGTGTGATCAGTTCGGTTATCCCTCTTTTGACAATCTTCTTCGCCAGCTTAGGGTCTTCCAGCTGTTCACAGATAGCCACTCTCTGGCCTGCCCTGACGAGCTTTGGCAGGTAAGTGTCAAGGGCATGGTAAGGGAAACCGGCAAGCTCAACATAGCTTGCAGCACCATTGGCACGGCGTGTGAGAACAATTCCCAGGATCTCAGAAGCGCGAATAGCATCTTCACCGAAGGTCTCATAGAAATCGCCTACCCTGAAGAGCAATATTGCATCAGGGTGTTTCGCTTTGACAGCGGTATACTGCTTCATAAGCGGGGTTTCTACATATTTCGGCATCTGAGACATCCGGGGTGCAATCATTTATCCACTTTACGGGTAACAAAATTAAGATTCTCCTTCCACTTAAGTATAACTTTTATCATAAATACTCCGTAAGAGTTTATTTACTTTTGTCCTTCAGCAAACATGAAAAATATGAAAAAAGTTCTCATTCTCGGTGCCGGCCTTGTATCAAAGCCCATGGTTGAGTATCTCCTTGAAGAAGGTTTTGAGGTTATTATTGCTACTCGTACAAAAGACAAAGCTGACAAACTCATTAACGGACATCCGAACGGTAAAACTGTCGGATGGATGACCGAAGACATGGATAGCCTTTCTGACATGGTGCGAGGCAGTGACCTGACAGTCAGCCTTCTGCCGTACAGGTATCATGTTGATGTTGCAAAAATTTGTCTAAAACACCATAAACATCTCGTAACCACATCATATGTTAAGCCTGAGATGCAGGAACTTGATGCTGAAGTCCGGAAGGCAGGCATAATATTCCTGAATGAGGTAGGACTGGACCCCGGTATTGACCATATGTCAGCTATGAGGATAATCGACAATGTCCACAACAAAGGCGGGAAGATCGAGGAGTTTTATTCGCTCTGCGGTGCCCTTCCTGCTCCGGAAGCTTGCAATAACCCAATGGGATACAAATTCTCCTGGAGCCCGAAGGGTGTTGTCCTTGCCAGCCGCAACGGCGCCACTTATCTTAAGCACGGGAAGATCGTCAATATCGAACCCATTGACCTCTTCAAGGACAGGTTCACGCATTATTTCCCAGGTATAGGTGATATGGAAGTCTACCCGAACCGGGATTCAGTCAGTTATGTTGATATCTATGGGCTGAAGGGTATCAGCACGATGTACCGCGGCACATACAGATTCAAAGGATGGTGCGAAACTCTTGATCTTATGAAGGCCATCAACCTGATTGATGACGGAGATCATGACTATACCGGGAAAACCTACAAACAGTTTGTAGCAGAGCGTGCAGGACTGACTGGTAAGGACCTCCGCAGCGAACTTAAGAACAAACCCGGTCTTAATCCTACAAAAACAGCGCTTGACTCTCTCGAATGGCTGGGACTGTTCACCGATAAGGTGATGGGATATGGATTGACCTCCCCGTATGAGATCACCTCTGACCTGATGATAAAGATGATGTGGCTTGAAGAGAATGAGCGCGATATGGTTGTCATGCAGCATCTTTTCCTGGCCTCCTACCCTGGTGGCAAGCAAGAAGTCGTGAGTTCAAGGATGCTTGATTTCGGTACTCCGGCAACGAACACCTCAATTGCCAGGACTGTCGCTCTGCCGGCTGCAATGGCAGTTAAGATGATACTGACTGACAGGATAAAACTGCGCGGTGTCTACCGTCCTGTTCTTCCTGAAATCTATAATCCTATCCTTGATGAGCTTGCCCTCAACGGCATTAAGATGGAGGAAGAATACAACCTGCCAGTTGATATGATAATCAAATAGGCATTCAGAATTTAAGATAAAAATCTTTTGTGAGGGAGACATACTCGTCAGAGTATTTGTGTCTCCCTCCTTTTTCTATCACAATTGTTGATTCTTCAGCGGTTTTGTTTTCATATGCCAGAGTCATCAGCACCCTTGCCGGAGGAAGTGCCGTTGTGGGTCTGACATAGAGCCTCCTGCAGCAGTGCAAGCCTGATGAAGAAGCCATATTAGTAAACCGGCTGGCCTCATTTACCGGCAGCACCAGATGCAGTGTACCTGAAGGTGTCAGGAGACGCAGGACTGCCTCAAGAAGTTCCTGATAACTCAGGGTAAGTGAGTGTCTTGCCCTTGCCCTTCCGGCGTCAGGATTAGGAAGAGAGTCAATGAAATAGGGTGGATTGGTAATTACTGCGTCAAAAAGAAGACCGGTGTCAGGTTTATACTCCTGAACCGTGCTGTTAAACAGAGTAATGCGATCATACCATGGACTGCCGGTAAAGTTCAGCCCGGCCTGCATGTACGAACCGGGGTCGGGTTCAATTGCAACAATTTGTGCATCAGTGCGTTGTGCAGCCATCAGGGCCAGTATCCCCGTACCTGTGCCGATATCCAGTATTTTCATTGACCCTTCAATCTTAGCCCATGCCCCGAGCAGCACGCTGTCGGTGGTGATTTTAAACGGAGCATGTTCCTGGTGAACCGTAAACTGTTTGAATTCAAAGTAATTATTGGCCATCTTTCACGTCATAGTAGTTTACGCCATTTCCCAGATTATTGAACTGTCAGAATAAATATTATATTGTCAATAGAAATCCAATATATGCACTTGTGTAGTTATCATTTATTATGCTATGCCCTGCTGAAAATATAAAGTGGAATTTCTGAGAAAAACTGACTGATCCACCTATACTACAAGCAGTTACTGATTTACTCCCATCAGAATCGGCGGAATGGTAATACAACTCTCCTCCAAGCATTAACTTTGGTGATAATTCATACTGTATTTCCGCCCCGGTAAGGATCCAGTTTTTATTGGTTACACCGGGATTTATACAATAACCAACTCCTCCGTATGTGGTTAATTTGCCCCAGGATTTTTGCACCCAGACAGGAAGAAAAATCTGAGTTTTTCCGGTACTGAATTCGGGGTTTTTTATTGTAGGTATCTCAAGAATAGGGAAAATGCCTACCTGAGGTGATTTTTCCGTTTCATGGATAAAACAGTACTTCAAACCAAATTCCGTATTCCCATATCCAAAATCTGCACCTTGATGCGGAATATAACTATAGTTCATAGGTAACAGAAGATGTACCTGAAGATCGCGGATTAATCCATAATTTATTTCAATATGAGGACTGGTACCTGACCAGTTATCAGAGCGAAAGATGTTCACCGAGGAGGTGTAGAATTCCCAATGTCTAAAATCAACAGGTTGTGGGTCGTCGGTGAAAAAAGGTGGACCAGCATTGCTCAATTGAATGGCTAACGCATATAAAATGAAAGCTAAAACTGAATTTTTCTTATTAAAGATTTTCATTAACCACGATTTTACAGAACTGACAAAACTGAAGTAACTGATTAAGTTCAACAAAATAAAATATAAAGATGGAACAAAATATTATTTCTGGCCCTTTATCGTTTTTGCTTTGATCATTATTTCCCTTATCGGGATTATGATCGGGCTTGCCTGCCTGGTTCGGGATATTCAGTCAGCCTCGATGGGGCTGTGATCAATAACCTTCAAAGGCACCAAGGCCAAATAATGCAAAGTCATACTTAACGGGATCCTCCTTGTCCAGCTGCCTTAAAACTTTATCCAACTCTGTCACTGCTTTGGAATCATTTTGTCTGCGGGTAATAAGACCAAGCTTTCTTGCCACGTTACCGGAATGAACGTCAAGCGGGCATGAAAGAATAGAAGGGGAGATCGATTTCCACAAGCCGAAATCAACGCCCCTGTCATCTTTTCTTATCATCCACCTCAGGAACATATTTATCTTCTTTGCGGCTGATCCCTTAACAGGATCAGAGATATGCTTCCTTGTCCGGGAATTGTGAGGCAGCTCAAAAAAAATCCTTCTGAACTCATGAATGGCAGGCTGAAGGGAGTCACCGGCCCGGTAACGTGTGAAAATGTCTTCCATCCCGCCCTTTTCTTCAAAGATATATTTCAATGCCTCAATGAAATAGATAAAATCCTCAGCATTGAAGGTCCGGTGCATTGCCCCATCTATTCCCTTCAGGTCACTTTCTTTATGGTTTAAGACGAAATCATACGGTGCATCACACATGATCTTCATCATACAGCCTGCACTTCTGAGTATTGCAGTGCGGTTGCCCCAGGCTATTGTTGCGGCCAGGAAACCTGCTATTTCAATATCTTCCTTTGCCGAATAACGGTGAGGGATACTGACAGGGTCATACTTTATAAACGCCGGACTGTTATAAATGTCAACCCTCTTATCAAGGAATTCCTTAAGTTCACTTCTCT
>JADGPV010000101.1 GCA_017882245.1 Bacteroidales bacterium
AGATCAGTGGGACCAGGTTATCACCGTCAACCTCAAATCCGTCTTTAATCTCACCAAGGCTGCCATAAAGCCAATGATGAAGCAGAAGAGCGGGTCAATCGTCAATATGAGTTCGGTGGTAGGTGTGACAGGTAATGCCGGCCAGGCTAATTATTCTGCTTCCAAAGCAGGGATACTCGGGCTGACCAAGAGTGTTGCGAAGGAGCTGGGGTCGCGAAATGTCAGATGTAATGCCATAGCCCCGGGGTTTATCCTCACTGAGATGACCAGCAAGTTGCTTGATGATGTCAAGAGCGACTGGATATCGAAGATTCCTCTTCGCCGGGGCGGACTGCCTGAGGATGTGGCTAATGTGGCGCTGTTCCTGGCATCGGATCTCTCATCGTACGTGACGGGACAGACGATAAATGTCTGTGGTGGTATGGTTATGTAAATTTAATTTTGAATTAATTATTTTATTATATTTGCATCGGCAGGGCGCTATTCCCTCAAGCACGAGGAAATGCAGCGAGACATAATTATTCCACACTTATTTCTTACGCGCCCTGCTTTTTTTATTATATATATGCCTCCTTAGCTCAGTGGTAGAGCAGCTCACTCGTAATGAGCAGGTCGTGGGTCCAACTCCCATGGGAGGCTCTGGGTTGAAGTTGGGAGTTAGGAGTGAACTAAAGTGACTAAAGTCAGTTGATTGAAAGAATTTTGAACTGACAGCAGACAACCGATAACAGACAACAGACTGTAGGACCGCAGGACTGCAAGACTATAAAGGCGGGAATAGCTCAGTTGGTAGAGCATCAGCTTCCCAAGCTGAGGGTCGCGAGTTCGAATCTCGTTTCCCGCTCAAATAAAAAGGGCTGCGCAAGCAGCCTTTTATTATTCAGCCTGACCGACCCTGATTTATCAGTGGGAGGGTAGGATAAATAATTAAAGTTAGCCACGTCAGTGGCCTTTTTATTTGATTGCATCCCCTCAGAGATCCTGCGCCGCAGGCGCAACAATCTCGTTTCCCGCTCAACAAAAGAAGGTTGCGACAGCAGCCTTCTTTTATTTAGACTGACCTGCAAGTTCAGAACTGCTCAAGGATTGAGATAACCGCCATCTCCGCGTCACCTTCGGATTTGCCTTCAAATCCCTTTTCAATCAGTTCTTTCTTATCGGGAAACATCTTTACAAGTGACTTTTTATTTAACTGGACCCGGTGAAAAATACTATCAGACCCTTCTATAAAATACTTATTGACAGGCTTGAATTCATCATATCGGATGTCAGGACTGTAGACACGTTTGTAATCAGCTTCGACAAATTTCTTTTCCGGTATCTTGATAAACTGATCAGGACCTTTCTTAAGAATCTGACAGAACTTATTCCCCTCAATTTGTTTCTCAAAGCCAATATCCCTGGTCGTCCTGTAAATCAATTGTTTACCGTCCTTGTAAACAATCAGTTCGGTAATAGTATCTGAAGGGATCTCCCTAAGTGCTCCTGTAGCGGAAGGCATGAATATCAGCGTGTTATTCACAACATCAATATCGCTTTTCAGCTGGATGTATTTCTCCTGCCCCCTGACAAGGATCGCTGACGTAATAAGAGTATCAAACAACCTGGTCGTCCCTTTAACCCCTTCGTACCTGTTATCAAAGCCCACAGCACCGGTATAAGGTGCAAGGTTTGCAATATCCTGCAGGTTTTTCATGCCCGTAGCCCCGGATTGATACGCGACTGTGTTCTGCGCAAATATGTTCACGACACTCAGAAGTGATACAAATAAAATTATGATTCTTTTCATACCGTCGCTCATTTATTCTTAGTCATAATCCGGAGGCAATGCTGGTTTGCCTGCCAATGAACAAAGTTACGATCAATAATTGTTCCAGAGTTCTTCTTTGTGTCAGAATTGTTTCAGAATCTCAATTCTTTTTTCGATGGGGGGATGGGTCATGAATATCATACTGAAAGAAAATGATGCTGGCCTGATCTTTTTATCCTGCGGATTCTCAATAAAAAGCTGTGCCACATCATTACGTTTGACTGCCTCTATCCGGGGATCAATGGAAATCTTCTCCAATGCTGAGGCAAGTGCAAGAGGATTCTTCGTCATGAGGGCCGAGCCGCCGTCAGCCATATATTCCCTTTGCCTTGAAATTGCAAACCTGAAGATGGATGACAGTAAATAGCCCAGGGCAGCAAGAAGCAGGGCAACAATGACCACGCGGCCATCTTTCTTCCCTCTGCCTCCTCCGCTGAACCTTACTGAGCGTACAATTGCCTCGGTAAGAAAGGCAAATATGCCTACAAAAACTATTGACACGATCAGCAGCCTGACGTCCCTGTTCCTGATATGTGTGAGCTCATGCGCTATCACAGCCTCAAGCTCCGCGTCGTCAAGCTTGTTGATAATGCCCCTGGAGAGGGAAACAGTGAACGTTGGTTTGCTCATTCCGCTGGCAAAGGCATTCAGCGATTCATCCTCTATTATGTTAATTTTTGGCATCGGCATACCACAGCTGATGCAGAGATTCTCAACAAGATTATAAATCCTCATATTCTCTTTCCGGCTCAGCGGGACAGAACCAGTAGCACTTTCAATCATCTTCGTATGAGAAAACCAGGCTATGATAAACCATAACAATACCGCTATCGAAACCCATGGTACTGTTCTCAAAAACCATTGGTTGGCATAGTCAACCCTATATCCGGGCTCGGGCTGAACAAAGAAAATAAAAAGCCATACCAGCCCGAAAATTACAGCTGGAAAGAGAATAAGCAATAGAACTGACTTGAAATTATTGTTCCAAATCTGTCTGTTGAGACCGATATATTTCATCTGCCTTTAAAAATTCAATTTAGGCGCCTCCTCAACCATCGTCCTCTTTTCGCCCAGATCGTACATTGTTTCACGTTTGAATCCGAACATACCTGCAAGAAGGTTTGACGGGAATGTTTCAACGGCGTTATTCAGCTCTTTCGTAGCTGAGTTGAAGAACCTGCGTGCTGCTGCGAGTTTGTTCTCAATGTCTGAGATTTCTCCCTGAAGCTGCATGAAATTCTGGCTGGCCTTCAGATCAGGATAAGCTTCCACGGCAACCCTTAGTCCCTGCAGTGCTGACGAAAGTCTTCCGTCAGCTGCAATCTTTTCATCAATACCTTTAGCCTCAATGGCACTCGCACGGGCCTTGGTTATTTCCGTAAGTACGGTGCTCTCATGCTTCATGTAAGCCTTCACGGCTTCAACCAGCTGAGGTATCAGATCGAGACGCTGCTTCAGCTGGACATCAATGTCAGCAAAGGCATTCTCACGGTTATTCCTGAGTTTAACCAGTCTGTTGTACAGCCCAACAGCAAGTAAAGCCAGGGCCGCAAGGATAATAAGTAATGCTACGAACATGTTTGAATAGTTTTGATTTATGAATGTAAAAATACCATTTTTAATTGTCTTCAGCTGTTCCACTCTCTATAAAACTGCTCAAGATACTTTACCATAAAATCATGCCTTTCACCTGCCAGTTTTCGTCCTGTGTCAGTGTTCATCAGGTCCTTCAGATGAAGCAGCTTCTCGTAGAAATGATTGACGGTGGATGATGCGTGTGACCTTGCAGCGGCGAGGTTCGGCGGGTTGGCATAACCCTCCCTCGGGTCATATATCTCATTACCGGCAAATCCTCCGTAATTGAATGCCCTGGCAATGCCTATGGCGCCCATCGCATCGAGCCTGTCGGCATCCTGGACAATCTGCAGTTCGTCACTTTTTAGAGCATCGTGCTTCCCCTTGGAGAAAGAAATACTTTCATTTATGCTTACAACCTCATCTATAATTCCCGGGTCTACACCCTGTGAGCTCAGTATCCTTCTGATTTCTGCAGGCCCGTCATGTGAGGTAAATTTGCTGTCACCTATATCATGCAGCAATGCCCCAAGTTCAATGATGTAACTGTCGCCCTTCCCTTCACACTCATTGATATGTAGTGCCAGCCTCACAACTCTCTCAATATGAGACCATCCGTGGCCGCTATCGTGCTTTTGTACAGCTTCCCTGACAAAATCTTCGACAAATTTCAATATCTGTGTTTTATCTGTCATGACATTCAACAGGCTTTTCAGCCACAAAATATTGATAATTTTGCCTCACCTTTAAATTAAGTTGACCAAGATATGAACAGCGTTGAGATAATAACAATAGGAGATGAGATCCTGATAGGACAGACTGTTGACACCAACTCAGCCTGGATGGGCCTTGAGCTCAATCTTCTGGGTATAAGAGTGAATCGTATAACGTCAATCTCTGACAGCAGAAACGAGATCATAAGTGCCCTGGATGAATCTCTCTCCCGTGCCGGTGTGGTGCTGATAACGGGAGGCCTTGGACCTACAAGTGACGATATTACCAAAGAAACCCTTGCTGAATATTTCGGAGCCAGTCTGGTACCGGACAGCGGAGTGCTTGCAGATGTGACGGAAAGGCTGAGGAAGCGCAATCTACAGATGAATGACAACAACCGCCGGCAGGCAATGGTGCCGGATAACTGCAAGGTACTGCGTAACCTCACAGGTACGGCCCCCGGAATGCTGTTCGAAAAACAGGATAAAATAATTGTCTCAATGCCGGGAGTTCCTCATGAGATGAAGCATATCATGAAGGAGCATGTCCTCCCTATGCTGGCAGAGAAGCTTACGGGAACGGTAATCGTTCATAAAAACATCATGACATATGGTGTTGCCGAAGCCATGCTTGCAGAGAGACTTGAGACATTTGAAAAGGAGCTGCCTTCAGATATCAGGCTTGCATATCTTCCTGGTTATGGCGTTATTAAGCTGCGCCTCACAGTGTCAGGCAGCGATGAAAAAAAGATCAGGAGCAGTGTCAGGGAACAGGTTGATAAACTGTATAAAATAATCCCTGATGTAATCTATGGCGAAGATGAGGTTATGCTTGAGGAAGTTATTGGTAAAATACTTAATGACAATAACTTAACTTTATCCACTGCAGAAAGCTGCACGGGGGGAAGGATAGCCTCCCTGATTACGTCAGTGCCGGGAAGTTCCGGCTGGTTCATGGGCTCTGTCGTGGCCTATGACAACAGCATCAAGACCGGCCTCCTTGGAGTGAATCCCGAAACAATCAGGCTTTTCGGTGCTGTCAGCTCTGAGACAGCAGGGGAGATGGCAAAGGGTGTCAGGCGTCTGATGGGGACTGATTATGCTGTTTCGGTGACAGGAATTGCCGGTCCGGCAGGAGGCACAGCCGAAAAACCGGTAGGGACCGTATGGATTGCCATTGACTCTGAGAGGGGACTGATCACTGAAAGGCACACTTTTGGGGATGACCGTCTGACTAACATCACACGCTCATCATACGGTGCTCTTAACCTGCTCAGGAAACAGATAATCAGCGGTTAAATAACCGCTGTTTCCGGCTGTTATAAAAAAATGAACAATTTATTTGGTTAATAGAATAAAAATCACGTATTTTGCGAACCGATTTTCGGAATTTTTCAGAACAAGTAAAAAAGTATAATAATGTCAAAAGTTTGTCAGGTCACCGGAAAGAAGGCAGTGATAGGAAACAACGTTTCCCACTCAAAGAGGAGGACCAAAAGAAAATTTATGGCCAATCTGTTTAACAAGAGGTATTATCTCCCCGAGGAGAACAGATGGATTACCCTTAAGGTATCAGCAGCAGGGATGAGAAATATCAATAAGAATGGCCTTACCTCAGTGCTTAAGGAAGCTAAGGAAAAAGGATACATTGTCAACTAATTAAACCGGACAGAAAATGGCAAAGAAGAGCAAAGGTAACAGGACACAGGTGATCCTTGAATGCACTGAACATAAGGAATCCGGCATGCCTGGCACCTCGAGGTATATCACTACCAAGAACCGCAAGAATACACCGGACCGTCTTGAGAGAAAAAAATACAATCCAATTCTTAAGAAAGTGACCCTTCACAGGGAGATCAAATAAATCAATGAATCATGGCAAAGAAAGTTGTTGCAACACTGAAAACAGGATCGGGAAAAGTCTTTACCAAGTGCATCAAGCTTGTGAAGTCAGATAAGACCGGAGCATACCAGTTTAAAGAGGAAATAGTTCATAACGATCACGTTAAGGACTTCTTTACAAAGAAATAAGGTCAGTTTTTCTGATCCCGTACAGGTTGGAGACGCAGATTATTGCGTCTCTTTTTTTACATTTGACGATCAATAGTTCCGTGATGGCATTATTCGGTTTTTTAAGGAAAGAAGAGAAGGAGATACTTGACAAGGGACTGGTGAAGACGCGTGAGAATGTCTTTGCCAGGATAACCAGAGCTGTCGCCGGTAAATCAAAGATAGACGACGACGTGCTTGATAACCTGGAAGAGGTGCTTATTTCAGCCGATGTCGGTGTCGAAACCACACTGCGAATCATCGACAGGATATCAAAGCGCGTTTCCCGTGACAAATATGTAAGCACCTCTGAGCTGAACGGTATACTGCGTGAAGAGATTGCAGCGCTCCTTGAGGAAAATAAAGGCACAACGGACATTTCGTCCGGTTTTGACGCCCC
>JADGPV010000102.1 GCA_017882245.1 Bacteroidales bacterium
CTTACCAACTGGCAGACCTTCTTTAAAAACATTGTCATTACCCTTCTGGTTGTTTTTGTCTTTAGCGGGAGAAATGACCGCACCGGCACTCTCCCTGTAAGATCAGGGCTAAATGCAACGCTGGCAGTTGCTTTTCTTTTCCTTCTCTTCATGCGTTATAACCTGGCATATCAGCCTCTCATTGATTTCAGGCCATTTAAGGTCGGGACCAACCTTCCGGAAGCGATGTCGATACCCAATGATGCACAAGCCGATAAATATGATATCAGATTTATTTATGAGAAGGACAGCGTCCGGAAAGAGTTTACCCTGAATGATTACCCTGCTAACGATACGACATGGAAATTCATTGATCAGAAATCGGTTCTTATCTCCCGCGGCTATGTTCCGCCGATACACGATTTCACGCTGGTTAACGACCAGGGTGCTGACATGACTGACCAGGTCATCCGGAGCGAAGGCGATGTAGTGCTGATGATTGCCCGGAGGCTCGATAAATCAGACAGGGACGGTTTGGTGAAAGGATATGACCTCGGGTTAGCCCTTCAGGAGAAAGGCAGGAAATTCTATATTGTGACAGCCACTCCTTTTGAGGAGGCAAGACGCCTGATCGTAGGTTTTAATGCCCTGTTTGCAGATGAGGTGACACTTAAGACAGTGATCAGATCAGATCCGGGTTTTGTACTCCTTCACAATGGTACTGTGATGGCTAAATGGTCATTCCATGGATTACCGGACAAGGAGGCTCTCTCTGGAGATCTGAACGCTCTGGCATTGAAAACCAATACACAAAAAAACGTTAATCTTGTCATTATAAGTACATTACTGGCGATTTCACTTATTATTGCTATCACACTTCCTTTCAGAGTGGCAAACAATGATCACGTTAAAAACAGAGATTAAAATATAAACTGAACAATGAGAAAAAAAATAGTAGCAGGCAACTGGAAAATGAATATGGAACTGAGCGAGGGTGTTGCCTTTGCCACCGCCATTAACAGTTATTTTAAGGATCATCCGCTGAAGGATAAAGAAGTCATCCTGTGTACGCCTTTCATACATCTTGGAACTGTCAGTTCGCTGCTTACTGTAAAGGGACTGACCGCCGGGGCACAGAACTGCAATGATCATAAGTCCGGGGCCTTCACAGGAGAGATTTCGGCAGTAATGATACGCAGCACTGGTGCCGCCAGTGTCATAATTGGCCACTCGGAGCGCCGTAGCTATTATGGTGAAGATGATACACTTCTTGCCGCCAAGACAGTTGAAGCCCTCCGCAATGGCCTGAGGGTAATTTTCTGTTGCGGTGAAGTACTGCCAGAGAGAGAAAAAAACAATCATTTTGAAGTTGTCAGGAGACAACTTGATAAAGGCCTTTTCACTCTTCCTGTCGAAGAATTCAGGAAATGTGTTATAGCATATGAGCCCGTATGGGCCATAGGGACGGGAGTTACTGCCACTCCAAACCAGGCGCAGGAGATGCATCATTTTATCCGTGATATTATTAAAAACCAATACGGACCCGATGTAGCGTCAGATACAACAATCCTTTATGGAGGAAGCTGCAAGGCCTCAAATGCCGCTGAGTTGTTTGCCAATCCTGATGTCGATGGCGGACTGATCGGGGGAGCATCGCTGGCAAAGGATGAATTCTGCAGCATTGTGAATGCATTGTAATCACCTGATGAAAAAGATCATCTTCACACTCCTTGCAGCAGCTGCCCTTTCATTTCCGGCAGCGGGGCAGGTTTCAATCCAGTTTTCCGGTGATGCCTCAAAATTCACGACCGAACTGACGGCATTTATGGGAACACTTGTCAGTAAGCCGCAAAAAGCTGAGGTTAATCTTTTTATTTCTTTGTACGACAGCACATGTTTTTCACGGGAAACTAAAGACGGGATAATTAATGTAGCCAGCCAGCTCAGGGGCCGAAGGGTAAGTCAGGTCCCCGGGTTTATTTTCTACGTGCGAACACTCGCTGACTTTATCAAGACCGGGCAGACTTCAAATGAGGTCAGCGCATGGCTCTCCGGCCTGAGTGAAATGGCCTTTGACCCCCGCTTCACAAATGCATCGATTGAAAAATTCATCGAAGTGACCGGCCTGCTGCTGGTTGACAACACCCTTTATTCTGAAGGCTCGGTCAGCTGGAAGACTGAGGGCGGATCAGTCGAGTTTGCGCGCGATACGGTCCTGAAGATTGACATCAAAACTGTTACCCTTAAGTGCTTCCTGAGCAAAGACAGCACAGAAATTTATGACTTTTCAGGTACCTATTATCCTGATGTCTTTCGTCTGCATTGTGATAAGGGAACAGTGACCTGGGAGAAAGCCGGCTATGATCGTTCAAAAGTCTTTGCAACAGTTTCCGATTTTGACATTGATGTCACGAAGAGCGAATTTACCTGTGACTCATCCCTGCTGACCCAAACGACCTACTTCCACGAGCCGGTGAAGGGTAAACTGACAGACAGAGCAGTGGAGATAGCCTCGCCTGACAAAGCCACGATGCCTCGTTTTGAGACCTATGATACCAGATTCTTCATTGATGATATTTATAAGGGGGTAGATTATGAGGGAGGGCTGACTCTTGAAGGTGCCGTTGTCACAGGGACCGGCTCAAACTGGTTTCCGGCAAATATCAAACTCTACAGAAATGATACCCTGGCTATGAGGCTTGTGTCAAGGACCTTCATACTTTCTCAGAGATCCATCAGCAGTTATGAATCATCAGCCACCCTCTATCTGGGCAAAGATTCAATTTATCATTCAAACCTTGGTTTCTCATATAACACCAGCACAAGGGAGGTCAGTCTGTTCCGCACAAAAAGCCCCCTGTCACGCAGCCCCTATTTTGATTCTTATCATAATCTGGATCTTTATTTTGAGAATTTTTCATGGGACATGGATGATCAGTTCATCACTCTGTCCCGTACCAGAGGCTCGTCAATAGGCGCTGCAAAATTTGAATCAGTCTCTTTTTATAATGAAGCAAACTTTTTCAGGCTCATGCGGCTTGATGATGTACATCCCCTTTACCGTATCAGGGACTATGCGAAGAGCTACGGTTCTGACGTATTCCCGGTGGAAGGGTTCGCAAAATGGATGAAGATGCCTGTTGAGCAGGCTACAGCCCTCTGCATTGAGCTGGCCAATAACGGTTTCCTTTTCTATGACCGCAACTTCAATGAGGTGGTCATCAAGAAAAAGGTCGATGACTATATAGCTTCCTTTGCCAAAAAGAAGGATTACGATGCCATCACAATCAACAGTGAGGCCAGAGACCAGGAAGAGAATGCCACTCTTGATCTGAAGAATTATAACCTCAATCTCGCGGGAGTGAGTATGGTATCACTCAGTGACTCTCAGAAGGTAGCAATTATGCCTTACAATGGTCGCCTGATGGTTGGAAAAAACCGGGCCATTTCATTTGACGGGGTTGTTAAAGCAGGTCTCTTCACCATATACGGCAAACAATTCTCATTTAATTATGACACCTTCTACGTTAGACTTGCAAAAATCGACTCCATCCGGATTGCAGTAGAGACAGATGAAAGGGACGCTTTCGGCAAGCCGGTAATAAAGAATATTGACAACCTTATACAACTTGGCTCGGCGAACTTGTTTATTGATGACCCGAGAAATAAATCGGGCCTCAGGCGGTTGCAGCAATACCCTATCATTAATGCATTGACATACTCATACATTTTTTATGACAATATCCCGAATCTTGAGGGCATCTATCCACGGGAGAAGTTTTACTTCCGGATCGATCCATTCACTTACAGCAATATAGACCATTACAACAATACCGCCATGGCTCTTAACGGTGAATTTGTCGGGGGAGGCATCACAGAGCCCATGAGGCAGACTCTCACAGTCCAGCCTGACACATCGCTTGGTTTTTCCATGACGATTGCGCCTGAAGGTATACCGATATATAGTGGCAGGGGGAAACTCTATGATCATCTCAGCATGAGTAATTCGGGACTTATCGGAAGCGGCAGGATTGATCACCTCACCGCTACTGCAGTGTCGGATACTTTCCTGTTTTAGTCTGAATTCATGGTCACCAGGGCTCATACCTTCACTATGAGTCGCGATACATTAAACAGATTCCCCGAGCTCAAATCTGCGGACGTGGATATTGAGTGGCTCACCGGACCTGATGAATGGTATGCCGAAAACAACTCCGGCAAAGAGTTCAGCATGTTCGCTAACGGTACAACGTTGAACGGAACCCTGATCCTACGGCCTGCAAGTCTTGATGGAAAGGGTGAGGTAAATATTACGGATGCCCGGATAACATCTGAGACCTTCAGTTTCGGAACGAATACAATTGATGCTGATACATCAGATTATTATCTCAAAGCTCTGAGAGGAAACGGGTACGGCTTTGTAGCTACAAACGCCAACTCCCATGTGAACTTCCCTGAGCAGCGCGCAACCTTCAGCCTTAATACTGATTCGTCAATGGTAATTTTTCCGGAGATAGAGTACATTTCAAAGATGACCAACTTTGAATATGACATGGGAACCAAAGTTCTGGACATGTCGCAAAAGGGAAGGGAATCTGCTGCTCTGATGGCGGCGGACCAGCTGCTGAAGGTGCCGCGCGGCATGGTAGAGAAGCCTACCTTTATCTCTACCAACAACATGAAAGACACAATTAAATTTCAGTCCGGTTCAGCATCATACTTCCTACAGGATGAGTATGTCAAAGCCAAGGGTGTCAATTATATACCCGTTGCTGATGCATTGATTCAACCGGGTGAAGGAATTCTTTACATTGGTAAAGGAGCAAAGATAAGGGAGACCGACAGCGCAGTAGTGGCCATAAACAACAAACATCTGATCCATAATGCAAAACTTAACATTGAAAGCAGCGCAAACTACTATGGTTCAGGAAAGTATGATTATATTGATGAAGACGGCAGAAGTCAGGTGATAGAATTCTCTGAAATAAAGGTTGACACTTTGGTCACGAAAGCCCAGGGATTTATTCCTGTAACTCAGAACTTCACCCTCAGTCCCGCCTTCTCTTACACAGGAGATGTTTCCCTCCGTGCAAATGACGATCATCTGACCTTCACAGGGGCAGCCGGAATTATCACAAACTGTAAAAAGATCAATAACAGTCCTGTAAAATTCAGTGCTGTAATTGATCCAAAGAACATTCTAATTCCAATCAGCGACAAGCCAAGGGACCTAAATGATAATCTTCTCTTTTCAGGCACATATATTTCGCTGGACTCTGCAGGTGTATACGGGACCTTCCTCTCTGAGAGGAAGACCTGGAGTGATAACCCCATTCTGAATGCGCAGGGTTTCCTTTTCCACGACAAAGGGGCAGGAAGATACAGGATAGCTTCTATGGAGAAGCTTGCTGACCTCAGTATGCACGGCAACATGATAACTTTCGACAGAAACTACTGCAATCTTGTCAGCGAAGGCAAGTTAAGCTTCGGCGTTAATTATGACCTTGTGACCCTTAGCAGCTCCGGACGGGTTGTCCACAATACCGATTCTTCGCTGGTGGATGTGCAGTCTATCCTTGGCTTCTCATTTTATTTCAGCCCGGAGGCCCTAAAGATGATGGCTGACGATATACGCATGGTTCCGACCCTGAAAGCAGTTAACCTCTCTTCAGAGTTCAACAAGAAAGCAATGGATGATCTGATCGGTGTGGAAGCGGCAAAAGTTCTCTCAGAAGAGCTTCAGCTCTTCGGTATGACGAGCTCGCTTCCTAAAGAATACTCTTATCAGATCCTGCTGAACGATGTGAAGCTGGAGTGGAATCCTTACTCACAGTCGTTCATTTCGCAAGGAAAGATCGGAATAGGGTTCATCGGAAACATGCCATTGAATACTTATGTTGACGGCTGGATAGAGCTGCAGAGAAAGAGATCGGGCGATCTGCTTGATATTTATCTTAAAGCAAATGATAATGTCTGGTACTGGTTCTCCTATTTCAGGGGGGTTATGATGAGCTATTCGTCTAACAATACATACAATACACTGCTTGGAGAAATTAAAGATAAGCAAAGGAAGGATCCTAAATCCAGCGCACTTACCGGTGAATATGAATACATGGTAGGCCTTCCCGAGCGGCTTAGCAGATTCCTACGAAGGATGGAGAGCGGAGGGAAAGGTTACGATGACGGAAATTATGATCAGTGATCATAGCTCCGTCCCCTTTTCCCAAATTCAATTACCTCCATATCGCATATTTTTTCGTCATCGATGCTGAAGCGGAGAATGGTCATCACCTTATGCATGCCCGTTCTGCCGGCTGAGCCCGGGTTAATGCAAAGCATGTTGTATTTTTTGTCGAAGATCACTTTTAATATATGAGAATGACCGCAGACGAAAATATCAGGGTTGTGTTCCTTTATCAGATCCAGTGCTCTGGGAGAGTAGTGTCCGGGGTATCCGCCAATGTGAATAATAAGAACACGTTTTTTACCGGTAACGAAAGAGAGGTACTCCTTTGTCGCGCTTCTGACCTTAAAATCGTCACAGTTTCCCCAGACAGCCTTAAGCGGTTTGAAAGCTTCAAGTCCGGTAATGACAGCCAGATCACCTGCATCACCGGCATGCCAGATCTCATCGACAGCTGCAAAATGCTCATAAACAGCAGGGTCAACCCAACCATGAGTGTCTGATATCACTCCTATCTTCATCTGGCGAAATAATAAAAATTACAAATGCTAAAATCAATAAATTTGTGCTAAGAAGAGCAACAATGCAGCTATTTTATACAAACAATGTTTCAGACGGTACTGCCACCTTCAGCATGGAGGAGTCAGGACACTGTCTCAGGGTGCTTC
>JADGPV010000103.1 GCA_017882245.1 Bacteroidales bacterium
GAGTTGACAAAGCCGGCAGAGTGACCCTCAGGCTCGGTGAAGCCCTTCCTCATTCAATGGTAAGCTTTGAAGCGGAAAATCTCTTTACCGGCAAAGTACAGATGCAGATAATGATAGAATATATAACCAACGTCAGGTCAAAATTTTACATCATAGCGACTGTAAACCTTAATCCGTTTGTAAGGATGCTTATCGGAGATTCTGCCCCGCAATACCTTGACAGACTGATCGATGAGATAGAGAATTATAAGGGTTATGATAAGATCAGAGGATGTAATCAATCTCTTTGAAGGCATACTCTCTTACAGTTCCGTTTTCTCTTTTTACCAGCAGCCGACCATCAGACCTGACGCCCTCAATCATCCCGGGGAACTCACCTTCACGGTCAGCATACCGGTGCCATTCGTTCCGCCTGTACAGTGCATCATGGTAAGCTTCTGTCAGTTCATCTTTGTCTCCGTTGATGACCGTAGCATATCGCAAGTCAAGCAGGCGTATTACCTCCTCCGTGATTAATGATAAATCATATTTTCTGCATGTGACCTGTGCCAGTGAGACCGGGTTAGGGGCGTTGCTCCTGAAAAGTTTCTGGTTGACATTGAGCCCGATCCCGGCTATACTGTTGCTTATTGTCTTACCCATTATGCTGTTCTCAATAAGGATACCTGCAATTTTGTCATCTGCGACATAAATGTCATTAGGCCATTTTATCCTGACATCTGGTGTTTCAGTTCTTACAAGGTCGTAAACTGCAAGGGAGACCATCTGTGAAATGACAAACTGTTCTTCCGGCCTGACCATAACCGGATAGAGTATTACGCTCATCAGCAGATTCTTACCAGGTTCGCTCTCCCAGGTGTTACCTTTCTGTCCTCTTCCCTCTTTTTGAAACGCAGCAGTTATCACTGTACCTTCAGCAGGCTTCTCATCCCTAAGCATAACAGACGCCAGGGCATTTGTAGATGACACTTTTTCATTTCGTCTTATGACAGACCCTATGATCATGACAGACAGGTCCTTAAAATATTATTATTTAATCGTTATTCCGCTTTACAGGTTATTGAACAAATTGGCATCCTAATTGTAAAAAGAACAGCTGCCCGACGAAATTACGGATAAATGTTCGTAATTTTGCGCGAGCAACAAAAACTGTAAATTACTGAAAGTAATATTGATGAGAAAAACCAACAAAAAGGCCGCCCTGGTAACAGAAAGTATTGTAAAAGGGTTATTTGAAAAGAAGGGTGAAAAGGTGGCCCTGATTGATCTGAGAAATATTGAAAACAGAATTTGTGACTATTTCGTGATCACTCACGCTCCGTCAACCAAACAGGTTGATTCACTTGCATGGTCTGTGGAAGATGTTGTGCGGAAAGAGACCGGTCACAAACCTTTTCATATTGAAGGCAGGGAGAATTGTATATGGATATTGCTTGATTACGGTGATATCCTCGTTCATATTTTTCAGCAGCCTTACAGGGACTTTTATAACCTCGAGTCATTATATGCCGATGGTCATATTACTATACTTGAGGACATGGCAGTAAAAAAAGGTATTTAAGATATGGCAGAAAATAAGGAACCACTTAAGCCAGATAAGAATGACAAGAATATAAAAACAAAGTTCAACACGAACTGGTTCTTTTTTATACTTCTCCTGGCATTCATTGCATTCCAGGTATTCTTTACGGGCAAATACACTAAAAAGGCCGGTCAGAGAGAAATCGAGCAGATGGTCATCAACCACGACATTGAAAAGGTTGTTGTGGTTAACAAGGACCAGGCTGAGATCTATATTAAGCCTGATTCGCTCAAGAGCGGCCGTTATCCTGATTTTGTAGATCATAAGGGTTTCGGGCTCCAGCCTCCCAGGCCGCAGTACTATCATAATTTCGGTACGGTAGAGCTTTTCGAGCAGTTTTTTGCCGCAGCTCAGGAGAAAGCAGGTTACACCCAGGATGAATGGATACATCCGGAATACCAGACCAGGAAAGATTACCTGGCAACTTTCCTTGGTGTCATACTTCCTTTTCTTTTAATAGCCCTTGTATGGATATACTTCATGCGGCGAATGGCTTCCGGAGGCGGTGGCGGCGGCGCAGGCAATATATTCAGCGTCGGTAAGTCAAAAGCGCAGATCTTTGACAAGGACACGCACATCAAAACAAATTTCAGTGATGTTGCCGGTCTCGAAGAGGCCAAGACGGAGGTGATGGAGATAGTTGATTTTCTCAAAAACCCCAAGAAATATACTTCACTTGGAGGCAAGATACCCAAAGGGGCACTTCTTGTAGGCCCTCCCGGTACGGGAAAGACATTGCTTGCCAAGGCTGTTGCCGGTGAAGCCAATGTACCTTTCTTTTCAATTTCGGGCTCTGACTTCGTTGAGATGTTTGTGGGTGTCGGTGCATCACGTGTGAGGGACCTCTTCAAACAGGCCAAGGAGAAGGCTCCCTGTATAGTCTTCATTGATGAGATAGATGCCGTTGGGCGTGCCCGCGGCCGTAACCCAAACTTTGGCACCAATGATGAGCGTGAGAACACTCTCAACCAGCTTCTTACCGAGATGGACGGTTTCGGAACGAACAGCGGGGTGATCATCCTTGCAGCCACGAACAGGGCAGACATTCTTGACAAAGCCCTGCTCAGGGCAGGCCGCTTTGACCGTCAGATAAACGTGGAACTGCCTGACATCAGGGAGCGTGAAGCAATCTTCAAGGTGCACCTGCGTCCAATAAAACTTGAGGAGGGCTTTGATATAACCTTCCTGGCTAAAAATACTCCCGGCTTCTCGGGCGCAGATATTGCGAACGTATGTAATGAAGCAGCTCTCATTGCAGCAAGGGGAAACAAAACTGTGGTTGAAAAGCAGGATTTCCTTGATGCAATTGACCGAATCATCGGAGGCCTTGAAAAGAAGAATAAGATTGTCTCCCTGGAAGAGAAGAAGACGATAGCTTATCATGAGGCAGGTCATGCTACGGTAAGCTGGCTTCTTGAATATGCCAGTCCTCTCCTTAAAGTAACTATTATTCCAAGGGGTAAAGCCCTCGGAGCAGCATGGTACCTGCCTGAGGAAAGGTCAATATCGACACGTGAACATATACTTGATGAGCTTGCCTACGCCCTCGGCGGCAGAGCTGCTGAAGAGCTGGTAATAGGAAAGATATCCACCGGCGCCTTGAGTGACCTGGAGAAAGTGACCAAACAGGCTTATGCTATGGTGGCTTATTTCGGAATGTCAGACGAGATCGGTAACATGAGTTTTTACGATTCTTCGGGGCAGTCAGAATTTGGCTTTACCAAGCCGTACAGCGAGAAGACTGCCGAGCTGATTGATCACGAGGCAAAAAAGATTGTGGAGGAATCGTACAGGAAGGCGAAGGAGGTTATCTCCGCTAACATTGTCGGCCTCACACAGCTGGCCGAACAGCTGCTTGAAAAAGAGGTAATCTTCAGCGAGGATCTGGAGCGCATCTTTGGCAAGAGAAAAGGCGATAAAACCAGAGGATTGACTCAAGAGCCAGCAAAGAGTGAGTGATGGAGGACGAATGGGTTGTCATAGCAAGGTTTTTTGATGATTTTAAGTGCCAGATCGCCATCGATCAGCTGCACAACAGTGAAATTGAAGCTGTAGCTTTAGACAAGCGTGACTGGAATTACAGGTTTGGTGAAATCGAACTCTATGTTCATCGTGACAATGTCATCGCAGCCAAGGCAATAATCAAAGATCTTTGAAGTGACCAATCTTGTCAGGCGTACCATAACAGGAGCTTTCATTGTGATATTTGTGCTGGGAGGTCTCTGGCTTCACCCTATTTCTTTTTTCCTCATTGTGGCGATCATGATCGCCGGAACGCAGAATGAATACTACACGATGGTCCGGGGAACGGGTATCAGGCCACAGACTGTCACCGGGATAATTACCGGTTTCCTTCTGTATTTCATATCTACCATGGTGGCGACAGGCTGGCTGCCGGGAGGCGCTTTTCTGATACTTATCCCGGTAGTGTCAGTAATAATGGTGATAGAGCTTTTCAGGAAGGTTGAGAGACCATTTGATTCACTGGCGCACACATTCTTTTCAATATTATATACTGCAGTGCCCTTTTCATTGTTCCCGTTTACGGCGTTCAACCAGACAGGACTTGAACCGCTGATTCAGATGAAGGGGATTGAGTTTTCACCGGGTATCCCTGTTGGCTTCTTTCTGCTCTTATGGACAAACGATACCGGTGCCTACCTGGTAGGGTCAATGATTGGAAGGCATCGTCTCTTTGAGCGGATATCACCAAAGAAGAGCTGGGAGGGCTTTTTCGCAGGGATGATCCTGACCATGCTCGTTGCACGCATCATCTCCGGTTGGCTTGGAGTGGCTGATGCCAATGGCTGGATGATAATTGCAGTTATCATTTCCCTTGCCGGAACAGCGGGCGATCTTATTGAATCTATGCTCAAACGCAGTCTTGGCCTTAAGGAATCAGGCACGATCATGCCGGGTCATGGCGGATTTCTTGACAGGTTTGACAGCGTGGTGGTTTCATTTCCATTGGTTTATCTTTACATAGCACTTTTAGGATAATATGAGAGTCAGAAGGCTGAAAATTCACAGGGAAGGGTATAAGATAATATTTGCAGTTCTGGTCATGCTTGCCGTGGTCAATGTTGCCGGATTGATTATATGGCCTGATCTGCACATTATTCATTATCTGTTTCTGGCTGCCTCTTTAATATTTTTTTCTTTTATAGTTTTATTTTTCAGGACACCTGCACGCCGTCTCGAACCTGATCCTCTTCTGATCTATGCACCGGCAGACGGAAAGATTGTCGTGATTGAGGAGACATTTGAAAAGGAATACTTCAAAGACAACAGGCTGCAGATTTCCACCTTCATGTCTCCATTCAACATGCATAGCAACAGATATCCTATTTCAGGTATGATCTCCTATACTAATTATCAGGCCGGCAAAAAATATCGCGCCCGAAGCGCGAAGTCGTCTGAATTGAACGAAAGGAGCAGTATTGTTGTTACATCAGACAGCGGAACTGAAATACTCATAAGGCAGGTTGCAGGTGCGGTAGCCCGCCGCATAGTTACCTACTCGAAAAAGGGTGAGAAAGTGCACCAGGGTGATGAGCTGGGCTTCATTAAGTTCGGCTCGCGCGTCGACATCTTCCTTCCTGAAGGAACAGAGGTCGATGTTCAGATGTTTGAACAGGTAAGGGCAAGCAGGACAATAATTGCAAAAGTTCTTTGATGAACAGATATGAATAAGGATAACAAAATACTGGATCTTACTCCCGACGTGAAATGGATAGGAGTACTTGATCCGGACATCAAAGTTTTCGACATAGTGATGCATACAGAGCATGGCACCACTTATAATTCATACTTCATAAATGCCTCTAAGAAGACAGTTGTAGAGACTGCCAAGGAGAAGTTCAGTGAAACATATCTCAGGAAGCTGAAGAAAGTGACTGACCCGGCTGAGTTATCATATATTGTTCTTGATCACACCGAGCCTGATCATTCCGGATCCCTGAGGCAGCTTCTTGACCTGGCGCCTCACGCTGTGGTAGTGGGCAGCGGTAATGCCATCAGGTACCTGACTGACATAGTCAACAGACCTTTCAAATCGCTTGTCGTCAAGGACGGAGACACCCTTGACCTGGGTAACAAAACCCTGAAATTCATATCAGCTCCCAACCTGCACTGGCCTGACAGCATCTTTACTTACCTGGTTGAGGACAGAATACTTTTTACATGCGACTCATTCGGTGCCCATTATTGTAATGAGGAGATGTTTGATGACCTTGCCGGCGACTACGATAAGGATTTCAGATATTATTTTGATGTGATACTAAAGCCCTACAGCAAATTCATGATCAAGGCAATTGAAAAGATCAGACCTCTCGATATTTCCATGATTGCCACTGGCCACGGACCTGTACTGAGAAAAAACTGGAAGAAAATTGTCGATGAGACATACGCTCTTGCCAGTGACTATCAGAAGCTCACTTCGGCCTCAGAGCAGAAGAGGCTGCTGATAACCTATGTCTCGGCTTACGGTTATACAAGGGAAATGGCAGTACTGATTGCCCGCGGAGCTGCAGCGGTTAAGAATATTACGGTGGAGGTTCTGGATATTGAATCTGCGGATGCGGGTGAGATTGACTCAAAACTGACTACTGCAGATGGCCTCATTGTCGGCTCTCCGACCATCAATCAGAATACTCTCCTCCCGGTATATAAGCTGGCCGCCATGATCAGTCCGCTGCGCGACAGGGGAAAACTGGCAGGCTCTTTCGGCTCATACGGATGGAGCGGAGAGGCCCCGGGAATTATTGCCGGTATGCTGAAAAGCCTTAAGCTGTCCTTTTTCGAAGAGCCTGCAGCTTATAAGTTCATGCCTGAGAACGACAAACAGAAGACCCTTATCGAATACGGTGAACGGTTTGCGAGGGAGCTGGCGAAGCAGCATCAGGAACCATAAAAGAACGTATGTACATAAACACGTAACGACGCCCTACCAGGGCGCCGTTACACGTAATTTTAAACCGTATTTACGATTGTTTTTGCGGATTACGAGATTGAGATCGAGCGGATCTTTTCCTTTTTCTTTTCCTCTTCAAGCTTCGGTATCTCCACATTGAGAATTCCATCCTTGTAGGCGGCACCGATCTTGTCACTGTTTACATCCTCAGGCAGGTAAAAACTGCGGCAGAAAGAGCTGTAGCTGAATTCCCTGCGCCTGTATCCGTCAAGATTCTCTTCCTTGTCTTCCTTGTTCTCGGATGAGATGGTGAGCACATCATCCTTAACCTCAATGCGAAGATCTTTCTTATCCATTCCCGGAACGGCAAGCTCAAGATAGAATGCCTTTTCATCTTCCCTGATATTCACTGACGGAAGACTGCTTGTGTTCCTGGTCATTGTGGGAAAGAAATCTTCATTGAAGAAATCTGAAAGCGTAAGCGGTTTGTAACCTCTTGTTCTGATCATTGGTAACATAACGACCTCCTTTTTATTATTGTTAAACATTATTTACGTGTTCCGGGGATCTATTTCAATCAGTATGCCGTTGATCATTGCGTGCCAATATGGCAGTAATAATAAAATATGACATGCCATAATGGCATAGTAATTATCAGGTTGTTTAAACGGGAATTCTTTTTAATTTTGATGAGAAGAGTTTTGTATATACCCTGTTACAGCAGGGAGTTCTGACCTGACTCAATTGCATTATGAATGCCACTCTGCGTAACTTTTTGATTATAGTTGGTATAGCACTGACGGCTTATCTTTTCTGGTATTTCCGAAGTATTTTTGCATATATTATTATTGCGGGTGTAATATCGCTGATCGGTCGTCCGGTAGTGGAGTTTCTCAGCAGTATACATATCCGGAAGCTGAAATTCCCGAGGTTTCTGAGTGCATTGCTCACCCTGGCGCTTATCTGGGGTCTTGTAGCGCTCTTCTTTATGATTTTCATACCGGTCATAACCAGGCAGATAGAAACTCTGTCAAGCTTCGACGCCGGTGCAATAGTAAGGGGTATTGAGCAACAGCTCGACAAGCTTGATGTGTTGTTCAGAAAGGTATATAGGACCATGCCCGTTGATAAAACTCTTTATGATCTGGCAGTTGAAAAGGTCAGTGAAATTCTTAATCCTGCATCGGTAACTGACCTCGCCGGAAACCTTGCAGGGGGGATAGGCAAATTCGTGATTGCCGTTTTTGCCGTAACTTTCCTCGCTTTCTTCTTCTTAAAGGATGAAGGACTTTTTAAGGAGACGCTTATGGTGATCGTTCCTGAGAAGTATGAAGAAAAAGTCAGGCGTGCACTGCACTCGATCAAGAATCTGCTCATCCGTTATTTTATAGGTATTATTCTCGAGAGCACTATAGTAATGATAATAGTGACCATCGGTATGACCATTGTCGGTTTGTCCTTCCAGCAAGCGCTGGTGATGGGGCTGATCATTGGAATATTCAATGTGATACCCTACATCGGTCCATGGCTTGGCGGTGCCATCGCGGTGGTTATGGGCATAGGGACCGCGATCAGTGTGGGAGGGCTTCCTTCCATACCAATGCTGATTCTTTATATGATAATCGTGATTGCCTCAGCCCAGGTCATAGACAATAATATTGTTCAGCCGATGATCTACTCGAAAAGCGTCAATGCCCATCCAATAGAGATATTCATTATCATTATGGCAGTAGGCAGCTTTGCAGGTATCCCCGGAATGATCGTGGCAGTCCCGGCTTATACGGCGTTAAGAGTCTTTGCCAGGGAGTTTTTTTACAATTTCGGGCCTGTGCGAAAAATTACATCGGGCCTGGGTAAGGACCTTGAAGACGGCAGGGAATGACCAGGATAGCCTCTGCCCTAAGAAGTTTCTTTATGTTCTATTATGAAGGCTTCCGAACAATGTCATGGTGGGGTAAAAAGGTCTGGATTATCATTATTATTAAGCTTTGCATCATCTTTCTCGTACTAAGACTTTTCTTTTTTTCTGATTTCCTGAACAGCAATTTTAATTCTGACAGGGAGCGGAGTGACTATGTGATTGAACAGCTAACCGGTAATAAATGACAATATGATTGAAAACATTGATCTCTCATTGGTGAACTGGTCCAGAGCACAGTTCGCACTGACAGCCATTTATCACTGGCTATTCGTGCCTCTCACCCTTGGTCTCTCATTTATTCTTGCGTTCATGGAATCAATCTATGTTCGGACAGGCAATGAGTTATGGAAAAAGATAACGAAATTCTGGATGACTCTTTTTGGCATTAACTTCGCGATAGGAGTGGCCACTGGGTTAATTCTTGAGTTTGAGTTTGGAACCAACTGGTCAAATTACTCATGGTTTGTGGGTGACATCTTTGGCGCACCGCTGGCTGTCGAGGGTATACTCGCCTTTTTCCTTGAGACGACCTTCGTGGCTGTGATGTTTTTCGGATGGAACAAGGTGGGGAAGAAATTTCACCTTGCCTCCACCTGGCTGGTAGCCATAGGAGCCAGTCTCTCAGCTTTATGGATCCTTGTTGCCAACTCATGGATGGAGAATCCCGTAGGAATGGTATTCAATGCGGATACTGCCCGCAATGAGATGAACAGCTTTCGGGATGTCGTATTGAACCCTGTCGCCATTGACAAATTCACCCACACAGTGACATCAGGCTTTGTTCTTGCCTCCGTTTTTGTCACAGGCATAAGCGCATGGTTCCTTCTGCGTCACAGGGAGGAGATACTGGCAAAAAAAAGCATATTAATTGCAGGGATATTCGGTCTGGTCTCTGCCCTGGCGGTAGCTATGACCGGCGACCGCTCCGCCCGCACCATTGCGCAGGTTCAGCCTGTGAAGTTCGCAGCAATAGAGGCTCTCTATGATGGCAAAAGCGAGGCCGGACTGACGGTTATTGGAGCCCTTACCGACAGTGACGACAGGATCGGTGAAAAGAAAGTACATGATGTAAAATTAAAGATCATGATCCCCAAACTGCTTTCAATAATGACTACGGGTGAGGGCAGTGGTTATGTACCGGGGCTGAAGGACCTGGTTAACGGTAATCCTGAAAAAGGAATACTGTCAGTCAGTGAGATGATGGAACGAGGCAAGTATGCGCGGCAGGTGCTGACTGATTACAAGATGGCAAAGGAAATAGGAGATGATGCCTCGGTGGCTTCTCTCGGAGCAAAATTTCAGGAGCAGGACTTCATCAATAATTATTTCAGGTACTTTGGCTACAGCTTTTTTGAACATCCATGGCAGGTTATACCATCGGTGCCCGTGACCTTTTACAGCTTCCGTATTATGGTCGCCCTGGGATTTTTCTTCATTCTGCTCTTCGTTCTGGCAATCTTCTTTCAGCGCCGTGATAAGCTTGAGCATCACCGCTGGTTCTTATGGATTTCTCTAATCTCCATACCGCTGGTATACCTTGCCAGCGAGTCCGGATGGATAGTGACCGAAATGGGCCGTCAGCCGTGGATAATTCAGAACCTTATGCCGGTCAGCGTGGCTGTGTCAAACATAAGTACCGGTGCGGTGCAGACGACCTTCCTTCTCTTCGCAGTTTTGTTTACCGCACTGCTTATTGCAGATGTTTCGATTATGTCAAGACAGATCAAAAACGGACCAAAACACTAGGAGGAAATTATCATGACTTTAATTATATCACACGCATTCCTGCAGAATTATTGGTGGCTGATAATATCATTGCTGGCCGGTCTTCTCGTTTTCCTGATGTTTGTTCAGGGAGGACAGTCGTTTATCTTCTCTCTGCCGCACAATGACATGCAGCGCAAGATGTTGGTCAATGCTCTCGGCCGCAAATGGGAGTTTACGTTCACGACCCTTGTCACTTTCGGCGGGGCATTCTTTGCCTCCTTCCCACTGTTCTATGCAACCAGCTTCGGCGGAGCATACTGGGTGTGGATGGCTATTCTTTTCAGTTTCATAATACAGGCAGTGGCATACCAATACAGGTCGAAGCCGTCCAACGTGTACGGCACCAGCGTCTTTGACTCATTCCTGTTTATCAACGGTTGCCTGGGACCATTCCTGATAGGCGTGGCAGTGGCTACCTTCTTCACAGGCTCGGATTTTTCTCTTGACCTGTTTAACAGGGTTACATGGGGCACCGGGTGGCACGGTCTTGAAGCACTTGTCAATCCTGTTAACCTTTTACTCGGCTTTGCGGTACTCTTTCTGGCCAGAGTGCTTGGTCTGATGTATCTCTATAATACTATTGATGATAAGGACCTTGGCGCTTCCATTGACAGGGCGCTGGTCAGAAATGCCATACCGTTCCTGGTCTTTTTCCTTGCATTTATTGCATCTCTGTTTCTCGGCAAGGGATACAGAGCGGACAGTGATACCGGAGAGGTTACACTGGTGAAATACCTTTACCTGCATAATCTTATATCCAATCTTTTCATCCTCATCCTTTTCCTCGGAGGTGTTGTGCTGGTGCTCGTCTCGTTGTGGCTTGGGACGATCCGCCACTCTGGCAAAGCTATCTGGTATGGAGGAATCGGTACCATAGCCGTTGTGATGGCACTCTTCTTCATTGCAGGATACGGTGAAACAGCATTTTATCCCTCTTCATCCAGCCCCGGGAGCTCGCTCACCCTGGCAAAAGCCTCCTCAAGCCAGTTTACCCTGAAGACGATGATGCATGTGTCATTTATAATTCCGTTCGTGGTAGCGTACATCTGGTATGCATGGAGGTCAATGAACCGCAAAAGGATAAACACGGAAGAAATGGAAGGAGAAGATCATACTTATTGAAATTGGAACGGCTACACAGCAGCGGCAGATGTCCCCCGTCTTCTGAGAACATTGAAAATGAGTGATATCAGGATATAGGATACCATTATCAGCGGCGGTGATGCAAGCTTCAGGATCAGCAACAGTATCAGGCTGACACCTGCAAGGATATACCGCTCTTCATTTCCGCTCCATCTGAGATGTTTGAACTTCAGAGAAAACATCCGGATATTGACAAGCATCATCACCGAAAGAAATATGGAAAGAGATCCGATAAACCAGTTTGATGCCACCAGTGTGTCAAATATTGCACACCTGCTGTATTCAGATGCAATTACAAATGAAATCACTGTAAAGGCGCTTGCCGGTGTCGCCAGGCCTCTGAAGGAAGTGGTCTGAGTGGTGTCATTATTGAATTTTGCCAGTCTGAGGGCTGAAGCGGCAGGGATGAGACCTGCCAGGATAAAACCCGGTACCAGACCTGTACCGTTCTCAATCAGCAGATTAAGGACAATTGCTCCCGGTGCAATACCAAAGGTAACTATATCAGCCAGGCTGTCAAGCTCTTTACCTATGTCTGAATAGGATTTGAGAAAACGAGCCGCAAGACCGTCGGAAAAATCAAAGATCCCCCCGGCAATGATTAAAAAAGCAGCGTATTCATTATAACCCTTTATAGCAAATACAGTTGCAGCAAAACCTGAAAGAAGATTCAGCAGGGTAATGAAGTTTGGAATATGTTTTCTCATATCTGTATAAAAAGCTTTGCAAAATTACAATATTAAGGACAACTATAATTTGTTTATTTTTGTGCTGGTTTATGAGAGATCTTACAAACATCAAAATTGCGATAGACTTCGACGGCACTATCGTTGAACATGATTATCCGGATATCGGGAAGGAGAGGCTTTTTGCCTTTATAACCCTGAGGGAGCTGCAGAAGAGGGGAGCCTTGCTTATCCTCTGGACGATCAGGACAGGCAGGGAGCTGGATGATGCAGTTCAATATTGCCATGAGAACGGCATAGTGTTTTACGCAATCAACCGGAACTATCCGGAAGAGAAGTGGGCAGAGGATACGCCGCGCAAACTGAATGTCGACATTTATATTGATGATAAGAATGCCGGAGGTTTCCCGGGATGGGGTGAGGTACTTAATATGATCGATCCGTGGTCTGAAAGAGAGGAACAGGCGATGAGAGCAATAAAGACACGTCGCTTCAGTTTATTTGGCAAAAAGTAATACCTGACAGATGAAGAGCAATACCTTATATTCATTTATTTTTCTGCTTGTTCTTGTCTCTGTAATATCATGTTCAGGCTCGTCAGAAAACAGGAAGAAATCAACTTTAAAAGGTACGGCTGCTGAAGCCTCTGCCTTGCCTGCGAAAAGGCTTATTGAAGTTCTCTCGCCTGCTGACAATGCCAGCTTCATCTGCACAGACAAAATAATTTTTTCGGTGACCCAGGTCATCGGATCAGTGAAAATTGACTCTGTTCAGCTGTGGGTTGGCGGTACCAGATACAGCACCCTCTTCCATCTGCCGGCCTCAGTAGAGATAGCTCCCTCAGGCAGGACAGGCAGACTTTCTCTGAGGGCCGTTGCCTTCTCTCCCGGCTCCAAAGCTCAGACAGTGAACCTGTTTGTTTCCCGCCTCTCTGATATTGATCCGGTTGAATATAGGTACCGTGTTGTTAAAAGCTATCCTCACGACAGGCATGCCTATACGCAGGGCCTGGTATATGATAACGGTTTCTTTTATGAAGGTACCGGGCAGCAGGGGGAGTCATCGCTGAGGAAGGTGGAGCTGGAGACAGGCAAGGTTGTCAGCCAGGTCAACCTCGACGGTTCTCTCTTTGGTGAGGGAGTTGCGCTGCTTGGTGACCGTATATACCAGCTCACCTGGACTTCAAAGGTAGGTTTCGTTTATGAGAAGAAGACACTGAACCAGATAAACAGAATATATTACCAGACTCAGGGATGGGGTCTCACAAGCATGGATAACAAACTGGTAATGAGTGACGGAACTAATGTGATCTGGTTCCTTGACCCTGACTTTAATGTTCTTTCTTCAGTTGAGGTATGGGATAACAAAGGCATTGTTGACAACCTCAATGAGCTCGAGATGATTGATGGAGAGCTCTGGGCGAACATATGGCAGACTGATCGCATTGCACGCATAGATCCGGTATCAGGGAAAGTCCTTGGCTATGTAGAACTGGGAAATATCCTCCCGAGGGAGGACCGTTCATCTGAGACGGATGTCCTGAATGGTATTGCATGGGATGCTTCGAATAAACGATTGTTTGTTACCGGCAAGTACTGGCCACGGCTGTTTGAAATCACTGTAACCGCCCAAACTCGGAAATAATTGCCCCGTTTTATCCTCCGGATGTTTAAAAAGTGTTAATAACCCCGGGGAAAATGTTTACAATTACGAACTTGTCCCGGCTTCCCGGGATAGGCTTAAATGGTAAATTTGAAACTCATTAATTTAAGGAAAAAAGGGTTATATGGCAAGGATCATTGCACTGGCAAATCAGAAGGGAGGAGTAGGAAAGACGACTACAGCTATCAATCTGGCTGCAAGCCTGGCAGCGCTTGAAAAAAAGGTACTGATTGTTGATGCCGATCCGCAGGCAAATGCCACCTCCGGGGTGGGAATAGATTCTAAACAGGTGAAGGTGACCATTTATGATTGCCTCATTGACGGTGTCAGCACGCGGGAAGCTGTAATCCCTTGCAATATTGACAATCTCTCAATTATTGCTTCCAATATTGACCTTGTCGGAGCTGAGATCGAGATGCTGGAAAGGCCCGAGAGAGAGAAGACCCTTAAGAAAGCGATCGCAGGTATCGTGGCTGACTTCGACTACATACTCATCGACTGTTCACCATCACTTGGGTTACTTACTGTCAATGCCTTAACAGCAGCTGATTCTGTCATTATCCCGGTGCAGTGTGAGTATTTTGCTCTTGAAGGTCTTGGTAAGCTGCTTAATACCATTAAGATCATACAGACCAATCTTAACCCTTCACTTGAAATAGAAGGGTTTCTGCTGACAATGTACGATTCGCGCCTCAGGCTTGCCAACCAGGTTGTAGAAGAAGTAACCAGGCATTTTCAGCAGATGGTTTTTAATACCATCATTCAGCGGAATGTCAAGCTCTCTGAGGCTCCAAGTTATGGTCAGCCGGCCATCCTCTATGATGCAGAATCAAGGGGTACGGTCAACTATCTCAATCTTGCCCGTGAACTGCTTGAGAGGGTTGAGGCGAGGCAGAAAAATTAAAACCGTTTATCCGTAATATGAACACACCCAAAAAGAGCCCGCTGGGCAGGGGCCTGGGGGCCCTTATTGAAGGTGTTGAAAAAGAGGTGCTTGAAAAAAAGGTGGAGGCAAATCTTCAGATAGATATCAACTCCATTGACGGCAACCCTTTTCAGCCACGCACACGTTTCGATGCCCAGTCGCTTGAAGAACTCGCATCCTCCATACGCCAGGTAGGTATAGTCCAGCCACTCACTGTCAGAGAGATGGAAGATGGCCGTTATCAGCTCATTGCCGGCGAACGCCGGCTGCGGGCCGCACGCATGGCGGGTCTGACACATGTGCCAGCATATGTGCGTACCGCTGATGACACTGCAATGCTTGAGATGGCTCTCGTTGAGAACATCCAGAGAGAGGATCTTGATGCCATGGAGGTGGCCATTACTTACCAACGCCTTATAGAAGAATGCAGCCTCACCCAGGAGCAGCTGAGTGACAGGGTAGGCAAGCAACGCTCAACGGTAGCAAACTACCTTCGCCTTCTGCGTCTGCCGGCAGAGATACAGCTCGGCATACGCAACAGGGCTCTTACCATGGGACATGCACGCACTCTCGTGAATATTGAAGATCCGACTAAACAGATAAATATCTTTTACCATGTAATTCAGGAGGATCTGTCTGTAAGAGCCACAGAGGACCTGGTAAGGCACTTCCAGAGTGAAGCTGTAAAAGACCCTGCCAGAGAAGAGAAAAGAAAGAAGCTCAACAGCGAATACGGGGAGCTGGCCGGTCAGTTGAGTAAACTGTTTGCTTCGGAGGTGCAGTTCCGTATCAACGAAAAGGGAAGGGGAAAGATAGTGATACCATTCTCTGACAGCGATGAGATGGAACGCATTATAGCCTTGCTCGATAAACTTAACAGGTAATTAGTTATATTTGCCGGCAAACTTACACCGGTTGCCTTTTGAAGCTGTTGGCCAAAATAGCGGTTATTCTGTTTTTTACGAGTGTGATGACCTGCAGGGCTCAGTCACAGGATACCGTTCCTGTCATTACGGAAAAGCCCAAAAGATATACTCTGGAGCCTTTAAGATCAACCATGTATGCAGCTGCACTTCCCGGACTGGGTCAGATCTATAACCGGAAATTCTGGAAAGTGCCCATTGTCTATGCCGGTTTTGGTGCCCTTGGTTATGCTGCTTACTTTAATGGCTCTCTTTACAGTGATTATATTAATGCTTACAAGGATTTTACTGATCTTATTCCGGAAACAAACAGCTACCTTAAAATTCCAGGCATGAACGCTCTTAATCCCGAAGATTACGATCCTGTCCTGCACCCGGAAACTTACAACCCGTCTACGCAGTCATGGGTCTCAACGCAGCTTCTGAACGGTGTTGCATACTACCGCAGATTTAGGGACCTTTCATACATAGGAATTGTGGCCTGGTACCTGTTTACCGTTATCGATGCTCATGTCGATTCTGCACTCTTTGATTATGATATCACTGATGATCTGAAGGCTTCCCTGGTCCCGGTTAACTTTTCTGCCAACGGCTTATCTCCGGGTGTGGCTCTCACTTTTACCCGAACATTTTAAAATCAACTGGAAAATGAATATAAAAAAGATCATCCTGCCGCTTATTACCCTTCTGTTTCCTCTTTTGCTTCACGGAGAAATTGATACCATAATAATCAGAAATGACGATTCTACAGATCGCATTGAGCGAGACCTCGACAGCCTTCTTAATAACTGGTTTATACAGATGTCGGTTGACAGGTCCGGAATACTGCCGCTTGATTCTGCAATCTCTGAGTTTCCGGATTCGGTTTATGTTGACCGTATAGGCAGAATCAATTCGGTCATAACCCTTCCGTACAACAGTATCATCAGAAACCATATACACGTCTATACTGAAAAAAAGCTTGACAAATTCAGGATAATGCTGGGGCTGCAGGATTATTATTTCCCCATGATTGAAGATATCTTTGATTCTTACGGTCTCCCTGTCGAGCTTAAATATATGGCTGTCATTGAATCTGCCCTGAACCCGAATGCGGTGAGCAGGATGGGAGCTACCGGACTATGGCAGTTCATGTACAGCACTGGCCATATGTGCGGACTTACGATCAATTCAGTTGTGGATGAGCGCCGTGACCCCGTGAAAGCGACTCATGCTGCTGCAAGATATCTCAAAGACCTTTACGGAATATATAATGACTGGATCCTTGTCATCGCTGCCTATAACTGTGGTCCGGGCAACGTAAACAAAGCCATAAGACGGTCTGGCAACCGTAAGGATTACTGGGAAATTTATTATCACCTGCCCCGTGAGACACGAGGCTACATACCCCAGTTTGTTGCTGCAGCATATGCAATGAATTATTACCGCGAGCATAACATCACTCCGCTGCAGATCGACCTCCCGCTGGCCATTGATACTGTGATGGTCTCACATGATATTCATCTCGAGCAGATTGCCGCTGTGCTCGACCTTCCTATTCAGGAGCTCAATGCTCTTAATCCACAGTACCGCACCGGACTCGTTCCGGGCAAGACCAGGCCTTATGCAATAACCCTGCCTGTCGACCTGTTGGGTGAATTCATTGACATGACTGATACAATTACCGGCTACAGGAAGGATCAGTACCTTACGAGGGTCAACCAGACATCTGCGACTGAGCATTCGACATATGTAGCACCAGATGTAAACGGGAGGACAAAACTTGTCTATGTGGTTAAGGACGGTGATAACCTTGGTTTTATCTCGGAATGGTATAATGTCGGGCTCTCTGAGCTGAGATACTGGAACAACATATACCGCAACACTATAAAGGTGGGACAGAGGCTTGCTGTTTATGTTGATCCTTCCAAAGCTGAAAGGTACAGCAGGGTCAATACAATGAGCTTTGCTGAAAAACAGAAATTGGCAGGCAACAGCAGTGTATCCGTTTCGACCGCCACTGTGCCCTCCAGCCTGGCAATTACGGCCTCAGCTGATGCCAACTATGAGTTCTATACTGTGAGGTATGGTGATACAATATGGGATATTGCCAGAAAGTTTAATGGTGTATCGGCAACAGACATCCTGATGTTGAACAATATTTCCGATGCTTCGAAGATACAGGTGGGACAGAAGCTGAGGATCAGAAAAAAAAGCTGATCAGTAACAAGATATGCGCCCCGGCAGAATATTCCTTTTTCTGCTTTCAGTCATTCTGACGCTATATATCCTGAGCCTTGTAACCGGTGACCGGAAGCTCAGGATAGATTCCATGTTTAATAAAGTAAGACCTGATACCACACTCCGGGATACAGAGCTGCACGGTAAGGTCTTGCCTGACACAACATCTCCTCAGATGGCCGGGTATGACTCGTCCCGGAATGAAAAGGCCCGGACTGACACTGTCATTCCTGAAATGATCACACATGACACTTTGCCCGGATCAATATCAAAGGATTCTTTAAGTCAAAATGTTGGGGCAGCATTCTACCCCGGCGACGGCATTAGAGACTCTATCAACGCCGGGAAGCAGGTGAGGATACTTTTTTACGGTGATTCGCAACTTGAAGGTGACAGGATGACCTCCCTCCTCCGCAGGCAGCTCAGGCGGGAGGGTGGCGGAACGGGACCCGGGCTGATTTCACCTGTCATGCCAGTGATGTATACACGCTCCTTCGTTGTCAAATCTTCACCTAACTGGGTCAGATATACCCTGCTGGATTACAGAAAGGGAATACTCCCTGATAACCGGCTGGGACCCATGCTCGCTCTCTGCCGGTTCAAGGCTCCGGGAGACACGCTGAGAACACCTGTATATGCCTCGGTCAGGATAACTCCTGTCCCGGGTGCGGATGCAGCAGTGTCAAAATATGATAAGCTCCGTATATTTTATGGAAATAACCCGGATACGGTTTTTGTTAGCGTCAGGTCAGGAAGCAGGCTGCTGGACTTCGCTATGCTGCAGACGGGAACCGGACCGCTTGAATACTCCACACCATTGCCGTCACTTTCCGATGTGACAATTGAATTCACCGGCCGCAGCTCTCCGGATATCTATGCCTTCAGTCTTGAGAGTGATCACGGAGTGATTGTTGATAATATACCGGTGAGGGGTAGTGCCGGTCTTGAGTTTGTCATGACTGACAAAACCGGTTTTGAAGAATGTTTCGCCATGCTCAAACCTGATATGATAATCCTTCAGTTTGGCCTTAATGTCGTCAGAAATGTCAGGAGTGAATATCATTATTACGAAGAGGGGCTGGTAAAGCAGATTGAGTATCTCAGAAGCGTGTCAGGAGGTGTTCCGGTGGTGCTGGTAAGCCTTACCGATATGGCACTGAAAACTGAGGACACAATTATGACCTACACAAATATCCCTGCTATCAGAGATGCTCAAAAAAAGGCTGCTGCAACCAGCGGGGTGATATTCTTTGATGCATGGAATTCAATGGGAGGGAAGGGATCAATCATTAAGTGGCTGAATCATACGCCACCTCTGGCTTCGAAAGACCTTACTCATCTCTCAAACGCAGGTTCAGACACTATCGCTTCAAGGATCTACTCTGACCTCCTGATAGCACATACGGTGAAGATAAACCTGCCAGATACGCTTTTTGAAGCCGCAGACAGTATTATTTCCGTGCCTCAGTCAGCTGAATCAGCCAGTACCGGTGATCTTTTGCCGGATGAAGTGTCAAAGACTGAAAGCCGTTCATCAGTTTTGTCGTTCCTGAAATATAATCCACAGCAGACATTCATCTTCACGACCCCTGCTTTCTGGATCTTCTTCTTAGTAGTAATGGCAGGTTTTGCCCTGCTAAGAAAAAAGAGGGCTATGTGTCATACGTGGCTGCTGCTCGTCAGTCTCTATTTTTATTACCGGGCAGGCGGCCTTTTTCTCATTCTTCTTCTGATTACCACTGTGCTTACCTGGTTCACAGCCCTGATGACAGGAAAGGCAGAGAAGAAGTCTTCAAAGAAGTTCTGGCTGGTAATGAACATAGTACTGATGCTGGGTTTTCTTTCATATTTTAAGTATACGGGATTTATAACTGATACTGTTAATGCTTTTTTTAATACATCATTTAAGACGTATGATATCTTTTCAGCCTTGTCTAACAATCTGTTCGGCACAAGCTTCAATATAAATGAGATTATTCTTCCGGTAGGTATCTCATTTTTTACTTTCCAGGCCCTCAGTTACAGTATAGATGTCTATCGTGGCAAGATGGCACCCGTCACAAACATCGTTGATTACTCCTTTTATCACACTTTCTTCCCTCAGCTTGTTGCAGGACCGATAGTTAGGGCGTCGGAGTTCATCCCCCAGATGAAAGGAGAGTACTCTATCACGCGAAATGAGTTTGGTCATGGTCTCTTCCTGATACTGCAGGGGCTGATAAAGAAAGTGCTCATTTCAGATTTGATCGCAGCCGGTTTGATTGACAGGGTATTTGAGGCTCCGGCTCTCTATTCCGGTTTTGAGAACCTCACGGCGATATACGGTTACGGACTTCAGATATACTGTGATTTTTCAGGTTACACTGACATCGCAATCGGTGTTGCCATGCTTATGGGATTCAGGCTTCCGCTTAACTTCAATTCACCCTACAAAGCCTCAAACATCAGTGATTTCTGGAAGCGCTGGCATATAACACTGTCGAGGTGGCTAAGAGATTATTTGTACATACCTCTCGGCGGTAACCGGAAGGGAGCTGTGCGCATGGGCATCAATCTTATGATCACGATGCTGATCGGGGGCCTATGGCATGGCGCGGCAACCAGGTTTGTCCTCTGGGGCGGGATGCACGGCAGTGCACTGGTGATAAACAAGATCTGGCAATGGATCTTCAGGGGAGTAAAAAGCAGGGGCAGGCTTGCTCATGTGGCTGGAATAATCCTGACATTCAATTTTGTGAGTTTTGCCTGGATCTTTTTCCGTGCCGGATCCCTGGAAGATGCCGGTGTGATGCTGTCACAGATATTTTCATCGTTCAGCCCGGGGAATTACAGTATGGTGCTTATGGCATATCTGCCCGTACTCGTTCTCATCGCTTCCGGATACATACTCCATTTTCTGCCGGTCACAGTAAAAGAATCATATAGAGGTCTTTTCATCAGGACACCGACAGTAATAAAGTTCGTTATTGTACTGGGAGTAGCCTTGCTGCTTTACAAGGTAGGCTCAGATGTTATACAGCCTTTTATCTATTTTAGATTCTGACAGATAACATGCTTTTACAGGTTGCTGATTCAAAGTACCTGTTTCTTCGTCTCAGTCATTAACTCAGCGACTGAGATTTTGCCGGATACAGCTCTCACCATCACCTTACCGGGATTGGTGCCTGCTTTGAGAAGTATTGTTGCAATGCCTGCTTCTGCCCTTACAGGATTTTCTCCTATCAGTCTTGCATCACCTCTGACAGAAAATTCAATTGTTGAGTCTGCTGTCATGACGTGATTTCCCAGTGAGTCTACGAGTTCGGCATAAATAAAAATGGCATCTGCGCCGTCAGCCTGTAGAGGTTTATTGCTGAAATCAGCTGACAACCGGATTGCTGAGGGCGGTCCGGGAGTGGTTACTGAATGTGACCCAAACTCAGCTCCATTTCTTAATCCTACAGCTCTAAGTGTTCCCGGAATGTATTCAGCAACGGTGAATGTAAACGGAGGGTGCCTGAGGTTTGAAGAGTTGATACCTTTATCCGGTTCCTGCGTTGCAATTAGTATGTCATTCCGGAAGAGCTGCATTGTGTCAGCATTGCTGAATACTCTTACTGTATTTCCGGAGGAGGGCAGGTTATAATGAGCGATGAAGCATACCGGTCCTTCTTCGTTCTGGCTCCGGTAAAACCAGTAAGAAAATTTTGGTAACCTGAATATGTCCATCACGCCTGATGATTCTATATCCGGGGTATAACCACGTTTGTAATCGAACATCAGCCAGTTTGCATCACCGAAACATGGCCCGTTGAGGTTATCATTATGGGCTTCCTGGAAATTATAAGCCTGCTGCAGCAACCCTCTCTCGCCTGCAGAGCGCAGCTGTCTTGAACTGCGAGCTGATGGTTCGAGATCACTGAATTCTGTCTGTCTGAATCCGGCGTTCTGTGCATAATATTCCCAGTCGCCGTACTCACAGATCAGTAAAGGTTTATTTTTCCTGTAGTTCTTCCAGTAGTCCGGAGCTTTCGCATGTTGCCTTGCAGGGATGAAGATATCGCATATTGTATCCATCCAGCTGCATGTGTAGTTATTACCGTAAGGAAGTTCATTCTTCACTGTCTGATGAAGGCTGCTGAGGAAGCTGTATGGCATCAGTGTCTCATTCAGGGACGATTCCCACATTACTATTGAAGGATGATTTCGGTCGCGCCGGCACATCAGCCGCGCATCGCGAAGGGAGAGCTCACAGAAGAGTGAATCTCCCATGAACTGCCATCCGGGAATGGCGTCCATAACAAGTATACCTAGCTCATCACAGGCATCAAGGAAGGCCGGGGCAGGGGGGTAATGTGAGCAACGCACAAAATTGAATCCGGCCTCTTTGATTTTATAGGCGTCACGATATGATGCATTATCCGAGAGTGCATAACCTAAATAAGGGTATTCCTGATGCCGGTTGGTACCGGTAACAGCAATCGGAATATCGTTCAGCAGCAAACCCTTATCAGGAGTTATCTTCACGGACCTGATTCCTATGCTTGTTTCGTTGCAGTTAATGACATTCTTGTCAGACTGCAGTTCAGTCCTGAGTGTGTAAAGAAAAGGTTTTTCAGGCGACCACAGAGCCGGCTGCATCACTCTGATTTCAGATACCAGGCGCCTGCTCAGTCCGGGCTCCATTTCAATTTTTTCAGAAAGCGACCCGGATACTTCGTTACCGGCAGCATCAAGCAGGCTGTTTTTCAGGTAGAATGACCTGGGTATCCTGTCATCATTTCGCACCTGGACCGAGACGATGACAGTGGCGGCATCATCACTGACTTCACGGTAACCTGTAATAACGCCTCCGCCGAGAAGTGTGTCAGCTTCAGGAACAGAGGTGATGTGCAGCTTGTCAGTTACAAGAAGCGATACATTGCGGTAGATACCGCTGTAATAGAGGAAGTCAAGTTCCGAAAGCGGCTTGCCGGGCGGTATGGATAGGTTCTCCCGGTTATCGACCCTTACCAGGATCTCATTTTCCCTGCCATAATTCAGGTCATTGGTCAGATCGACATAGAATGGCACGTAGCCTCCTGAATGACTGTCTATTTCGGCTCCGTTAAGATAGATTATGGCATTATTCATGACCCCGTCGAAGAGAAGTCCGGAGTGGTGATGACGATCACGGTGCGGGGCCCGGTAAAGTTTCTTATACCAGCATATACCTGTCCACTGCTTATCTGCTGCAACCAGGGGTTCAATAAATGCCGTGTGCGGCAGCGTAACATCCTCCCATTTATGATTGGGAAAATTGCCCGGAAGGATTTTGTTCATATTTGCAGAATCCTGTCTGATAAACAACCAGTCGCGGTTGAATGAAACAGGTAATCCGGGTGACTGCTGCCTTCCGCACCTGGCAGTGAGAGCTGCCATAATCACCAGGGTGTATGCAAAGGCTATATATAATCTCTTCATTATATTTCGTTGAAACCTGAGACAGGATGTGCATATGTAATTACATCCCTGCCGATTATTTCTTCCGGACACAGAATAATTAGTCTTTCGAGCACATTCCTGAATTCCCTGATATTACCCGTCCATTTGATTTTCTGCAGCTCGGTGATGGCATCAGGCTTGATTTTCTTCTTCCCCATACCGTACTCGTTGCATATGAGGGTATTGAAATAGTCAGCGAGAATAGGGATATCTTCACTTCTCTCGTTCAGTGTCGGTACATGTATCAGTATGACGCTGAGTCTGTGGTAAAGATCTTCCCTGAAAGCGTTTCGGTCTATCTCATCCCTGATATTCTTATTTGTTGCAGCAATGACCCTCACGTCGACGTGTATATCCTTGTCTGATCCGACCCGTGTGATCTTGTTCTCCTGCAAAGCCCTGAGGACCTTTGCCTGAGCGGCGAGGCTCATGTCTCCCACTTCATCAAGGAAGATAGTGCCCCCGGTGGCCTGTTCAAATTTGCCAATGCGCTGTTTGATGGCTGAGGTAAATGATCCTTTTTCATGACCAAAAAGCTCACTCTCAATCAGTTCTGAAGGTATTGCTGCACAGTTGACCTCCACGAAAGGTCCTCTGGCCCTATTGCTTTTCTCATGAATCTGGTGGGCAACAAGCTCCTTGCCTGTACCGTTAGCACCGGTGATGAGCACGCGTGCCTCCGTGGGAGCCACCCTGTCAATCATCTCCTTCACAACCCTTATGGCCGGCGAATTACCGATAATCTCGAACTTTTTACTGACCTGTTTCTTAAGGACCTTTGTCTGTGAGATAAGTGAGCCTCTTTCGAGAGCGTTACGGATAGTGATCAGAAGGCGGTTCAGGTCAAGCGGCTTTTCCAGGAAATCAAAGGCACCCTTTTTTATTGAATCGACAGCCGTATCAATATTTCCATGACCGGATATCATTATAACCGGTACATCGGAAGAAACCTCCTGCAGCTTTTGCAGTACCTCAATGCCGTCCATCTTGGCCATCTTGATGTCACACAGAACAACGTCAAACGATCCCTGTGTGAACATATCTATTCCTGAGGCACCGTCCTCAGCAAGAGATACTTCATATTTCTCATATTCAAGGACATCCTTCAGGGTGTTCCTTATAGATCTTTCGTCATCAATAACTAATATACCGGGCATTTCAAATCTGTTTTATCCTTTGTAAGTCAGCCACTTCCAGATTTCCTTGTAGGATGTTTTCTTGCCATACATAAGAATTCCGGTACGGTATATTTTTGCAGCCATCCATATGCAGGCAAC
>JADGPV010000104.1 GCA_017882245.1 Bacteroidales bacterium
CCTCATCTTCAGGCAGCAAGCGTCGCATGTCCTCCGCCCGAAACCTGGCTGAGAGATCAAGCTTGTCGTAAGTCTCAAGCTCGTTCTTCCACTCTTCCATATTGAGACTGGCCATCTTTTGCTGTGCATAGGTGCTCACCAGAGCCCTTCGGTTATACTGTTTGCCTCCCTTGCTCATACCGGGCCCCATGATGCATCCCTCACAGCAGAGAAGCTCGAGGTGCTGGCTGCCGATCATGCCTTCCTCGAACTCTTTAATGGCTTCCTGGAAATCGATCCTTCCTTCAGCAGCAATAATGGTTCCGTTTACAGCATCATCATTGACACCTGCAGTCTGAAGAAGACCCCTCGTCACCGGGAAGATCGCGCCGCGGCCACCCAGTGGCGGGTCAAACTCAGATGGCACAACACTTTCAGGACGGATACCTGCCGCCTCAAGCATCTCCCTGAGTTCAAGAAAAGTTATCGCGGCATCAACCTCAGAATTCTCAGCTTTCTTTGCAACACATGGACCGATAAAGACGACAGGAAGATCTTCTCCGTATTTCTTTCGCATCACCCTTGTCATTGCAACCATGGGAGAGACAACCGGAATAAGGTTTTCAGTAAGATCAGGATGGTAGTACCTGATGAAGGTAACAATGGCCGGGCAATCTGATGAAATATAGTTCTTCCCGTCCGCCTCACTGATCATGTTGCGGTAACGATGAGCAACAATATCGGCGCCAAAGGACACCTCGGAAACGTAACTGAAGCCAAGTGCTCTCAGCATACCCACGATGGCACGGTAGTCAGTCACATCATGAAACTCCGCAGGAAAGCTGGGCGCCACAATGGCAGCCACCTTACCGGACTTTTCAAGCACTTTCCTGACATGGTCGACAGTGTTTGTAAAGACCTTTGCACCCTGGCTGCAGACCTTTGTGCAGTTTCCACAGGCAACGCATCTTTCATCTATCACTTCTGCCTGCCCTCCGACGATCCGGATAGCGCGTGCCGGACATTCCCTTACACAGGTATAACAGGTGCGGCACAGTTCTTTTATAGTATAAACAAGCATGGTTTCCTGTAACTAAAGCAAAACGTCTCTTTTAGCAAAATGGGTATGAAATAACTTCTTGTCACTCAGCTCTTCGCACTGTTTGAAGACCTTATCATTCAATTCAGCCACTGATGCGGAATGTTCAGGACCTCTCACTGCCTCCTGCTCATCAGACTGGAAGACAAACCTTGACCGCTGACGGACTGCCTCACGTGATCCCGCAGGCACCATGCCTCCGCCGTTCACACACCCTCCGGGGCATGCCATCACCTCAATCAGATCATAAGAAGCTCCGCTCCCCAGCATTTGCATGAGCTTCTCGACGCCTTTGAGGCCATCAACTATCGCTACGGAATAATCAATACCTCCGATAGCAAGTGTCGCCTCCCTGAACGGACTGCCCGCCCGCAGTTTCTTTATTGCCTGTTTGTCATTCTCTTTACCTCCAGCCCTGTTAAGAATGGATCTAAGTACAGCTTCCGTCATGCCTCCTGCCGTTTCTGCCAGCAGGGCTGAGGAGCTGCGCAGCGACATCGGCTCATCCGCAGGCTCAGGATCAATATTCGTTATGTCTATTCCGTAAAGAATTATCAATCTTGCAAGTTCCCTGACAGTAAGTACGGTATCTATGTCACTTATCCCTTTTCTTGTCATGCTGTCACGGCGGGCTTCAAACTTCATCGCAGTACATGGTGTGACTGATACGGTATATACCCGGGATTTGTCGCCACCTGCAGGCACAACTGATTTTATTATTGCACCTGTAATCTGCTGAGGCGTCTTAAGGGTTGAGAGCATGGGAAGAATGTCGGGAAAAAACTGCTCACAGTATTTGACCCATGCCGGACAAGCAGAGATTATCAGCGGTTTATTTGTCTTTGCACGCTTTACGGAAAGGACCTCGTCAGTCAGCTCCGTTATCAGAATATCTGTACCTGCGCCTGACAAGAAAACTTTTTCAAACCCCGCCTTTCTGAGGGCAGCATTAAGCAGCCTGTCGAAGTCACGGTGATACTTTACACCCAGCTCTTCGGCGAGGGCATAGGGCACGAGTGGCGAGTACTGTATCACGCGTGTGACATCGTTCTTGCTCAGCTGTTCCTGGACCTCAGAGAGGTAATGCTTCTCATGCAGGGCTCCCGTGGGGCATACAAGCACACACTGACCGCAGTGTATACAGCTTGAGAAGTTAAAGTCGCGGTCCATCGCCGGTCCGACATGTGTTGCACGGCCCCTGTTTATGAAGTCGATCGAGGTGGCAGTGACAACCTCCTCGCAGACTCTGATGCAACGGCCGCACAGGATGCACTTCGATAGCTCTCTCACTATAGAGGGACTCGACTGGTCACGACGCGGTTTGATCTTGCTGCCGTGGATACGCCTCTCCCTTACCTGCATCTGATCCGAGAGTTTTTGCAACTCACAATCGAGGTTGCGGTCACAGTAGAGACAGTCATCCGGATGATTTGACAGAAGCAGCTCAACAATCGTTTTCCTAGCCCTGATTACACGCGGAGAGTGTGTCTGTATCTTCATCCACTCTTCTACAAGAGCTGAACAGGCGGTCACCAGCCGGTCGCGGCCCTCCACCTCAACCACACACATCCTGCATGCCCCCGTAGGGGTAAATTCCTGCATGCGGCAGAGTGTGGGGATGATTATCCCGTTACGGTTAAGCGCTGAAAGAATGGTTTCCCCCTTCTCCGCCTTAATGCTCTTGTTATTTACTTCAATGGTGAACTGCATGGCTTATCTGACTGTGACGGCACTGAACTTACATACATCTTTACATATCCCGCAGCCGATACATTTATCATCAACAATAAAGAAAGGCTGCAGCCGGGTGCCATAAATGGCATTTACAGGGCACTTTGAAGCACAGATCGTACACCCCGTACATTTATCAACATCAATGCTGAAGGTTCTCAGCCCGCGACAGACATTGGCACGGCACCGCCGGTCAAAAATATGCTCCTCAAACTCCTCCCGAAAATTACTAAGGGCACTGATGAACGGATTAGGAGCGGTCTGACCAAGTCCGCAGAGCGAAGTGTCTTTCATGACCGAAGCGATGACCTCAAGCTGCATTACTCCTTTGAACCTTTCAAGCGTGGCATTGGAATCTTCATTATGGGGTTTCCGGATAATATTTTCAAGTATCTCAAGCATGCGACCCGTTCCCTCGCGACATGGAATGCACTTTCCGCAACTCTCTTTATGGATGAAATCCATGTAGAACCTCACAAAGTCAACCATGCATGTCGTCTCATCAATGATAATGAGGCCTCCTGAACCCATGGCTATTCCCTGCTCTTTCAGAGCGTCGAAATCAACCGTCAGGTCAAGGTTCTTATCAGTGATAAATGTTCCTGACGGACCTCCTATCTGCAGAGCCTTAAAAGCCCGGCCGTCCCTGATACCGTCGGATATTCCCTCCACAATAGTCCGGAATGTAGTTCCCATCTCAACCTCTATCAACCCTGTGTACCGGCCTCTTCCTCCCAGTGAGAAGAGCTTTGTGCCTTTGCTGTTTGAGGTACCCATTGTGCGGAACCACTCCGGTCCGCGGGCCATTATCAGAGGCACATTCATCAGGGTCTCAACGTTATTTATTACGGTTGGCTTGCCGTAGAGCCCGTCAGAGGTCGGATATGGAGGCTTCAGCTCGGGCATGCCACGCTTGCCCTCCAGACTTCCTATCAGAGCTGTCTCTTCACCGCAGACAAAGGCACCTGCTTCCTCCCTTATAATAATATCCAGGTTAAATCCGCTTGAAAGGATATTATGCCCTATGACACCGTATTCACGTGCAGCATCCAAAGCATTTTTGAGTCTGGTGTACGGATGGGGTGAACCTGTCTTAAGGAATATCACTGCATTTGATGCCCCGATGGCATAGGAAGCTATACAGATACCTTCTATCAGCCTGTGCGGATCACCCTCCAAAACCGACCTGTCACAATAAGAGCCGGGATCACTCTCCTTGGCATTGCATATTAGATACCTGTTGTCTGATGCCGAATTAAGAGCATACTTCCACTTCAGTCCTGTCGTGAAACCACCTCCGCTGCGGCCTCGTAAACCGCTGCGTTCAACAATGTCACACACCTCCTCGTGAGTGTAATTCCGGATTGTCTTGAGAAAAGACCTGTAGCCTCCCCGGGCTATATACTCTTCGATGCTTTCAGGATCATAAAAGCCGAAATTTTCAAGAACGACCCTCTTCTGAAATTTGAAGAAAGGTATATCTTCAATAAAAGGTATACCATGCCATGCTTCGAAGCCGGTGGATCCGGACTGAGCTACCAGGTCCTCATCAGGCATGTCATTGTGGAAGACACCATTGAGAGTAGCTTCCACCTTGTCTTCTGTTATATTCCGGAATACCAGCCTGTTCTTTCCCGGAAGCTGAACAGAGAAGATCGGCTCGAAGACAGCGGGACCATGACCTCCCGTCCTGACAATAAGACCATTAATGCCCATCTCTTTAAGGTACAAATCTGCAGCTTCAGCGCTCTTCTCGCTTCCGGCAATGATCGCTGCTGAGCCTGACGAAATATAAATCACCGGCACAGACGGTTTCTCGCGACGGATCTCAGACAACCTCTTCTCTGTGGCAGCAGGCAAAGTGTCAGAGCCATACCTAAGGACTTCCTCAACAAGGAAGGTCATAAGCTCATTTGATTTTTCACCTTTCATTTCAGATCTGCCAGAACTTTAAGTTTTGTTATCAATTCAGGTATATCCTCCGGTTTGACATGATTGTGATAATTATCACCCACGTTTATTACCGGTCCTTCATTACAACCCCCCATGCATGATGTGAGCTCGTAGCTGAACTTTCCGTCGCGTGTCGTCTGTCCGGGCTCAATGCCGAGATTCTCCCTTATTGCGTTAATTACTGCTTCTGAGCCATTTATGAAACAGGTGGTGCCATCGCATATCCGCAGGTGAACCTTTCCGCATGGAATGAACCTGAACCTGTCATAAAACGTGGCTAGCCCATAGATCTTTGTCGTTGACATTTCCAGGAATCGACCTATCTGCACTATGGCATTTTCGGACAGATAGCCTTCCTCCGCCTGGATATCCTGCAGTATGGGAATCAGGCTCTCATGGCTCCCTGCCCTGTAGTGCCCGAGAATGTCTTCAATCTTTTTCATTACCAAACCATTTCTCCAATTCAGATTAATGCAAAAATATTTAATTTTGTTGTTATTTCAAAAACATTGTTATTTTATTAACAATTAATAACCGAAATGCAATACTTACTGATCGATACGATCAAAAATTATTGTACTTTTGAGAAGATGTGAATTAATTAAAGAGCATTTGATACAATCATACGAAATCCAGATATGCCTTGGAAGCTCTTGTTTTTCAAGAGGAAACAGGGAGGTTGTGCAGGTTATCAGGGATTATCTGAAGAAGAAACACCTTGATGACAAGGTGATGCTGAGAGGAGCACGCTGCATGGACCGTTGCAGTGAAGGCCCATATTTAATAATAAACGGGAAAACCTTCGTTAAGACAGGAGTGCAGGATGTTGAAAAGCTCCTTGAAAAAGAACTGGCTGAACCGGGTAAATGACATTAATGCATTGATTATGAACAAACCCGATCAGGTAGTATACATAAATGAGGACAAATGCCGCAACTCTTATTCATGTGTAAGGGTGTGCCCTGTGAATGCACTGGAGGTAAGGTCTGAGAGAAAGCACCCTATTATCATCTCTGACAGATGCATAGGATGCGGACTTTGTTTTCTCTCCTGTTCACCAAAAGCTATTGAATACAGCAGTTCTCTCGGAAAGGTAAAGGATCTTCTGCAGTCAGGCCGTAAAACGGCTGCAATGGTAGATCCCAGTATAGCTTCGGAATTCGACGACATCACCGATTACCGCAAGTTCGTGGGAATGATCAGGAAGCTTGGCTTTGATTACGTTCATGAAGTCTCTTTTGGTGTTGACCTCGTCGCCTACAGCTATAAGAAGCTCTTCGAAGAGTCAAGCGGAAAGTATTATATCACCTCCAACTGCCCCTCAATTGTTGAGATGATCGAAAAATACCACCCTACACTGGTACCCAACCTCTCACCTATTGTCTCCCCGATGGTAGCCACAGCTCTGGTGACACGTGATCTTTATGGCGATGAAGTTGCCAATGTCTTTATCGGCCCATGCATTGATATCAAGTCCGAGGCAAAACTCTATAATGACAAAAAACTGGTTGAGGCGGTACTGACCTTTATTGAGATCAGACAGCTGTTTGAAGAGCATGGGATCCAGGAAAAAGGGGTCAAGATGGCTGAGTTTGATCCTCCCTTTGGAAACTGGGGTGCGCTTTACCCCTATCCTGCGGGCATACTGCAGGCTGCCGGCATTAAGCGTGACATCGTTTCCAGCCATGTCATAACCGCTTCGGGTGCTGAGGACGTGAAAGAAGCCATCAAGGATTTTGATCATCATATCGATACCATCAGACATCACTTTAACCTGTTCTTCTGCCCCGGCTGTATGCTTGGACCAGGCATGAACAGACATGACGAACGCTTCAGAAGACGCTCACTGGTGAAACAGTATGCTGAGAGGCGCGTGGAAGTCCTTGACAAGAAACAGTGGGAAAAGGATATGAAGAGGTGGTCTGAGCTGGATCTCTCACGCACCTTCGCCGCCAATGACCAGAGAATTCCGGAGCCATCCGAAGAAGCTGTCAATGAGGTGATGAAGATTATTGGCAAGGAGCACAGGGCAGATGAGCTGAACTGCAATGCATGCGGTTACGGATCATGCCGGGAGTTTGCATCAACGGTGGCGAAAGGACTGGCAGTGCCGGAGATGTGCCACACCTATAACCTGCGCAACAAGCAGGAGTATATTGAAACACTCCGCCAGACCAACAAAAAACTATCGGAAACCAAGAAAGCCCTCAAAGAATCTGAGGAGCAGGCTATGCGCGAGAAAGATACAGCGCAGGATGCCTCCGAAACCATGAACAGCATGCTCAATAAGCTGCCCAACGGTGTGGTCATCGTTGACAATGATCTAAAGATACTTCACTCCAACGAGAGCTTCCTAAATATCATCGGCGAAGATGCCAGGGCCATAGCTGAAATTATCCCTGGCCTTCGCGGAGCGGACCTGAAGACACTGCTTCCGTTCAACGTCTATAATATCTTTTCATTTGTGCTCCGTGAGAACGAATCAGTAATAAGCCGTGACGTTCAGCTTGAAGACAGGATGTTCAACATCTCCATTTTCCCGATCAGGCAGAACAGGATCGCCGGAGCGGTCATCCGCGACCTCTTCTCACCGGAAGTGCAGCGTGAGGAGGTTATCACCAGGGTGTCTGATGTGATTGACAAAAACCTCGATATGGTTCAGAAGATCGGCTTTCTTCTTGGCGAGGGAGCCTCCGATACCGAAAAGATGCTGAACTCAATTGTTGAATCATTCCGCCAGAAGAAAATTGAGCCGGGCAAAAAAGCGGGCCAGTAACATGGAAAGAGATTTCTTCATCGAGGTCAACAGTCAGCAGCGGAACCATCAGGGTGAACGTATCTCCGGCGACGTCTTTCTTTCCGTTAACGTTCGCGAGGAGAACCGAATCATCACGGTTCTGTCTGACGGCATGGGGCACGGTGTGAAAGCCAATATACTCGCTACCCTTACATCCACGATGGCACTGAATTTCACGCGTGAACACAAGGAGCCCGACCGCATCGCGGAGATTATTATGAATACCCTTCCGGTCTGTTCTGTCAGGAAAATAAGTTATGCCACCTTCTCAATCGTTGATATCGAGACCGACGGTCGTGCCAACATTCTTGAATATGATAATCCTAAATGCATTGTTCTCAGAGGCAATCAGCCCTTTGAGCCCGACTGGAAAGATGTGATCCTTGATAAAGGCAGGAACGCCGGGAAAAAACTCCGTAAATGCAGTTTCTATCCTGCCAAGGAAGACAGGATCATCCTTCTTTCCGACGGCGTGGCACAAAGCGGTATGGGAAGCAACGAATGGCCTCTTGGCTGGGAACGCGACACCGTTCAGCAGTATGCAGCCTCCCTGGTCTCCAATGAAGCTTCCATTTCTGCTCATGCCCTGGCAGGGAAGATTGTGACAATGGCTTATAAATATGACAACTACGAAGCAAAGGATGATATATCATGTGCTATCCTTTATTTCAGGGAGCCCCGTAAATTGTTAATATGCTCAGGACCGCCATATGATGAAGAGAAAGATAAAGAACTCGCTGCAAGAGTGACCGGATACAATGGCAAGGTAATCCTGTGCGGGGGAACGACGGCAGATATTGTTGCAAGGGAACTGAACCGGAAAATTGTTGATGAACTGATATTTGAGGATCCCGACCTTCCTCCCGAGAGCTTCATGGAAGGTATTGACCTTGTCACTGAGGGCATTCTCACACTGCAGAAAGTAAATGAGCTGCTTAAGGGCTATAACAACAGCGTTAAGCTGGGCAAGGGTCCTGCTGACAAGATTGTCAAGATGATCATGGAAAGTGATGAGATCAACTTCATTGTCGGGACACGCATTAATGTGGCGCATCAGGATCCGACCCTGCCTGTCGACCTTGAGATCAGACGCACAGTTGTTAAAAGGATAGCCCGTATCCTGGAGGACAAGTGGCTCAAGCTGATCAGCGTTGAGTATATCTGAAATGCTTAACTGCTGTCCCGTACAGGAATGTCATTACTTCCGGAAGTGATATCTTGGCGGGTAAACGTTTGAAAACCTTCACCCATTCTATTTCATTCCTGTCGGGTATCTCGCCCAGTGATTCCACGCATGCAAGAAACAGCCTGCCAAATTGTTTGCCGGAACCGGTATCGACCCAATAGTATGCCACCGGCTCCAGGGTAAAATCAATTGCGCCCGTCTCCTCCATAAGCTCCCTGACAGCAGCTTCCACACTGCCTTCACCGTGATCAGGGTGACCGGCAGGCAGTTCATAGCCACCTCTCTTCCTGTGTCTTACAAATAACCACCCATCCTTATACCTCACTGCAATGACCACATAAGTAAGCGGTGACGGTACATCAGGTGAATTTATCAGCTGAACAGTTACCATAATGTAAAAATACCTTAAATAGACTGCATTTTGCGGGGGACCCGGTTAATGTATTATTTTTGTCACAAACTATTCCAATGTGGGTTTTCATTATACTGTTACTGACAGATATATATATCTGGCGGCGCCTTATTACAGACCTCCGGCAACGTAATAAGATACTGCAGGCAGCAGTTTTTACTCTGAAGGCAATCACCAGCCTCATTCTCCTGTATCTGACAATCAGATTACTTTTTTATAAAGGTGAATTTGCAGATCCTGCAAACGCATTCAGATACTTAGCTTTCGGAGCAATCGCAGCCCTTATCATCACTGTTGCTTTATGGTATCTTGCCACCGGCATCGTCAACAGGCTTATTGAAAAGGTTTTTCACAGGAAGCTCAGGGGACTTGTAATTGCGAATATTGTAATCTCAGGTGCTCTTTTGCTCCTCTTTACTGACAGCTATGTAAGACAACGTTTTGACCTCAGGGTAGTCAGGCAGGAGATCACCATCAGTAACCTCGACAGCAGACTTGACGGTCTGAAGATCGTCCTGATCTCCGATCTTCACCTTGCTTCCTGGCAAGGGCATTATGACAGGCTGGCCGGGGTTATCAGCTCGATCAATGCTGAAAAACCAGATTTGCTTTTCAATGCCGGCGATTTCATCAGTTTTGGCTGGCAGGAATTCGGTGGCTGTGATACTATCCTGCGAAAGGCCCGTACCGTCAGCGGAGCATTTGCAGTTTTAGGGAATCACGACGATGGAACCTACTATCCGCATTATGATGAGACCTATGGCCAGGAATGCGCTGCCATGCTTTCAGGGAAAATCAGTGCATCGGGTTATACTCTTCTCTCAGACACAACAGTCGTGATAAATCATAACGGCGCTGAGATAGCCATATCAGGCATCGTCACCCACGGTCACCATTTAAATATGTACTACGGAGATTTTGACAAAGCTTTTGACCTGATTCCTGACAGCGTGTTCAGCCTGATGCTCGTGCATGACCCTGCAGCGTGGGATGTGGCAGCTCAGGATACACGAATGCCGCAGCTTACACTCTCAGGGCATACTCACGGTGCCCAGGTGGGACTTCCACTGCCGGGAGGCTATATATCTCCGGTCTCATTATATGATAAACGATGGAAAGGATTATACAGCAATGATGGAAAATACCTTTATGTAACGACAGGACTCGGCACAATGGGCATGGCACTAAGGATATTCATGCCACCGGAAATTGTTGTGATAACGCTCAGGCGGTAGACGACAATTTTGTACTTTTACGTCTTCTCTAATGAATTTAACGGAATGAAACTTAAACCGACTTTTCTTCTCGTTGCCCTTTTGGCGACAGTATCATCATACTCACAGGAAAAAGCCCTGAACTCAATAACCATTGAGGAGTCAGAGAAGGATATGAAATATCTCTCTGGCGACGCTCTGGAAGGACGCAGGACAGGCAGTGAAGGTAACGTTTCCGCTGCCGCATACATAGGCTCCGCCGCACTGGAGACGGGATTGAAACCATTGCCCGGACAGGATGACCTCCTTCAGCCGCTCCAATACCTGAGGATTACACCTGTATCAGGAGAATCAAAGATGACAATGGCCGATTCCACAGGACACCCGTTCTATTCTTCTGAGGTTTTCCCCCTGATGGCACCCGCAGACAATGTAAACCTTAGCTGTGAGGTTGTATTTGCAGGGTATGGCTACGTGAACACAGCAGAAAAATACAACGACTTTGCAGGTATTTCCCTGAACGGCAGGATAGTTATCGTCATGACGAGAAATCCTGATTTGCAAGGTAGCGGCATGCCTTCATCATCAGATGGCATCGATGAGATGACAGAAGCCCGCAAAATGCCGTGGATAATGCTCCAGCAGGCTAAAGCCATCTTCTTTGTTGCAGACCCTGCTCTCGGATCTGACATTTCTCCTGATGCAATACCTTTGGGAAGCTCATACCTTCTCGTGCCACTCTTTAAAAAGCAATTCTTCTCATTTAATATTAACGCATATACAATAACCAGAGAAGCAGCTGACATGATGCTGGGCAGATCAAATCTCACCCTGGCAAAACTTCAGGACAGCATAGCCTCAGTAAGAAAGCCTGTCTCATTTGTCATACCCGATCTGAGGGCTGAAATCAGTATAAAAGTGGCTAAAGACACAGTAATAAGCTCAAATATAATTGGTTATATTGAAGGGTCAGATTCGCTTCTCAGAAAAGAATGCGTAATCTATACTGCTCACTATGATCATGTAGGCAAAGATGCCAGAGGGAATATTTATAACGGCGCGAATGACAATGCTTCGGGCAGCGTAGGTCTTCTGAATGTCGCCCGCGCGTTTTCGACCCTTGATAAAAAACCCCTCAGGAGCGTTGTGTTCCTATGGACTACTGGTGAAGAAGAGGGCCTCCATGGCTCCTCATACTATATTGACAACCCTCTGTTTCCACTAGACAAGACCGTTGTCGACATCAATTTTGACATGATAGGCAGATCCCGCCGCGAGACAGATACCGGTGCTTCACTCTCAGGCGAAATTGATATAACAGGCCGTGATACAATCAAGATAATATCGGGTGGTGATACGCCGGATTTACTGAATCTTGCGAAAGATGCCTGCAAGAAAACCGGTATCTTCGCTATTGATGAGGGGAAGGGTACTCACTTCTCCGGATCAGATCATTATCCTTTTTACCGCAAAGGCATTCCGGTTCTCTTTTTCTTCACCGGACTTCATAAGGATTACCACAGACAGACAGACGATTTTGAGTTTATTGATTTTGATAAACTGGTCAGAGTCTCGCAGGCAGGATTTTTGACAGGATACCAGGTAGCTTCAACACCTGAGAGACCTGTGACAGTTAAGCCGGAAAAATAGAACCCTTCCGCACTCTTCATGAAGAAAAGAACTGTTACCATCGCATCCGAGGAGGTTGAGATTGATATTGTCAGATCATCACGCCGGACAATCGCTCTTTATGTCAGGCCCGGCGGTTCGCTTCAGATAAGGGCACCCTGGTACATCCCGATCTATTCGTTGATACAGTTTGTCCACCAGAAAACGGGCTGGATATTGAGGCAGAGGGAGAAGGCCACCCGGGTGGAGCCCGCAGTTGAACTGAAACAACTCAATGACGGCAGCCTGATACCTTTCCTGGGAAGAGAAATAGTAATCAGGATCTGTCGGGATACCAAGGCTGCCACTGAGCTGCGGGGAGATGAATTATTCGTCTGTGTCAAAGGTGAACTTACCGCAGAAGCACTCACCGAAAGAGTCGACATGTGGTATCTCAGTGAGGCCAAAAAGTATTTCAGCAGACGTACACATGAACTGGCTGCCGTTTATTCTGATAAATTGCCTGCACCTGGCTCCATCCGGGTCCGCAGGATGAAACAACGCTGGGGCACATGCCATCCCAACGGCAACATCATGTATAACCGTGAACTGTTGAAGAAGGAACCGGCTCTGATCAACTACGTTATAATCCATGAATTATGTCACCTGGTGCATCACAACCACAGCAAAAAATACTATGCCCTTCTTGAGAGACTCCTTCCTGATTACCGTGAATTGCGACGACGACTGATGAGCATGTAGAGATATGGGTGGAGAGAACGAGGGAGAGAAAGGGTGAATGGAAGAAAGGGAGAAGGGGAGATTTTACGATGGAGCTAGTGGGCGACTGTGCGATGGGGCGATTTTAATATCCAACAAGGAACATCGATTTTTGAAGTCCGAAGTGATTGCACGATTGCACGATTGCACG
>JADGPV010000105.1 GCA_017882245.1 Bacteroidales bacterium
CTTCCTGGCAAATATACCTGATGACGATATCGGGAAAGCCATTGAAATGCTGTTTTCAGGGGACTATGATGTAATCAGCAGGTCTATGCTTGAGGTCGTTTCTCCCGAAGGTCTCTTCGGGGAGAAGAGTTCCCTGGCTTTGAATGAGGTGACGATTCAGAAGACTGACCAGAGCATGATTACCATCACTGTCAGGGTTAATGGAATCTTCCTGAACACCTACAGGGCCGACGGACTTATAATCTCATCAGCCACAGGTTCAACAGCATATAACCTCAGCGTTGGCGGACCCATACTCTCTCCTTCGGATGAAAGCATTATCATAGCACCCATGTCACCGCATAACCTGACCATAAGGCCTATAATCGTAACCGGAGGCAGCACGATCACAATGGAAACAGGGGGAAGGAGTAATGAGTGCATGATCACATGCGACTCGAAAGCCGTCAGGGAACCCCTGGGCATAAACATCGAAATAAGACAGGCAAAGCTTAAACTGCCTACCGTAACCACCCGTGGAAACGACTTTTTCAGCACCCTGAGGAACAAGCTGATGTGGGGTGCAGACCGCCGTAACTGACAATAATTAAGGAATATTTAAGTTTTTAATTTATACAATACCTTATATTTGTACGCAAAACTACTGGTTAACTTTCCATGAGACGGTTTATTCTCTTCAGCCTGGTGATCTTTTTGTGTGCACCATATTCCGGAGCACAGCTCTGGAAAATGAAGAGATATGAAGTAACAGCAGGAATAGGTACTTCCCAGTTTTATGGTGATGTCGGAGGGTATACCATCGGGGAGAATGTCTTGGGACTGAAAGACCTCACACTCAAACAGACACGATTTAATGTCAACGGTGCATTCAGGTATTTCTTCACTGATAATCTTGCAGCACGGCTCAATCTGTCGTATCTCATGCTTCATGCCACTGATGAAAGAGGCTCGAATGAAAACAGAAGATATGATGCTGTGACATCCGTCTTTGAACCGTCTCTCATCGGCGAGGATTATTTTGTCAGGAACCGTGAACGCAACAGCTTCTTGTTCCAGACTTACAGGGGAAGGTCAAGAAACAGGGTGAGAGACTTTTTCAGAAGCATTGATGTTTATGCTCTTACAGGGTTTGGAGGTGCCGGGTTCATCGTTAACCCCAATGACGCCCTTGAGGCCCGCGGTCTTCCAACCAGAGGATTTGCAGCCATAGTACCTCTGGGTCTGGGTGCTAAACTGGCCTTTGACCCGAATATTCTTTTTGGCATAGAGCTTACAGGACGCTATTCCTTTTCTGATCACCTCGACGGGTATACATCTCAATGGTCTGCCAGGAATGATGTCTACCATACATTCAGTGTAACATTTAATTACAGGATCAAAACAGGCCGGAACGGCTTGCCGTCGTTCAGATGATGTTCAAATGACCCACGGAATGAAAAGGATAATAACATTGATAATTTTAGTTATTCTGGCCTTACCCGCGGTGGCACAACGACGTGCCGACTTTGGTTTCTCCCTGGGTGCTACCAATTACCTTGGCGAGATTAATCCTGTTAATGTTTTCAGGGCCCCCGGTCCGGCAGCGCAGTTCTTCTACCGGTATAATTTCAATCCCAGGCAGGCTGTAAGAGCAAACCTGCTCGCAGGCTCCCTCCGTTTCAGCAATTCCAGTGCATTGCTGGATGCTTTTGTAAGTGAGCTGGGCGCTACTTATGAATATAATTTCTTCCCCTATTCAACAATGAGAAGCAGACGCGTTGACTATACCCCTTATCTTGCACTTGGCGCTGCCTTCTCAACAGTATATAACCCGGAAGCCGTAAAAAGCTTTAATCCTTTTTTATCCATACCATTCTCTGCCGGGATCAAGGTAAATGTTGCAAATAATGTCGGCCTTGAACTCGAATATGGATTTCGTAAGACTTTTAATGATAAATTTGACGGCCAAACCGATGTGGACAAAATTGGCAGTCAGACATGGACACACAACAACGACTGGTACAGCTTCATGGGTATTTCTGTAACCTGGAAGATGTACAATAAGCTTGCAGGGTGTCCGGCGTTTGCAGAAATGGGTAAGGAGAAAAAAAGAAAGAAGTAAAGTTGGCTTATAAGGATCAAATAGATATAAACAGACTACCTGTACATGTTGCTGTTATTATGGATGGCAACGGACGCTGGGCGCACAGAAGAGGACAGGAGAGAATTTTTGGCCATCATCAGGGTGTCAAAGCCGTGCGCAAAATCATTGAAGCTGCAGCAGAACTGGGCATAAAGTACCTGACCCTCTACGCGTTCTCTACCGAAAACTGGAACAGGCCTGATTACGAAGTATCTGCTCTAATGGATATTATGGTCGAATCATTGAACAATGAGACGGAGACCCTTCTTAAAAACGATATATCTCTTAAGGTAATAGGTGATCTTAGCCGTCTCTCGGAGGAAGTCAGGACAAGACTCCGCGATACCATCAGGGTCACCGAAAACGGAAAACGGTTGAAACTTGTTGTAGCTCTGAGTTACTCATCAAGGTGGGAGATTTCGGAAGCATGCCGCAAAATCGCCGGTTCGGTGAAGGCGGGCTTGCTGAACCCTGACAATATAACTGAGGATACCGTTATTGAAAACCTTGAGACCAATGGTATTCCTGATCCTGAACTGATGATACGAACAAGCGGAGAAAAGCGGATTAGCAACTTCCTGCTCTGGCAACTTGCTTATACTGAACTGTATTTTACGGAAAAACTTTGGCCCGATTTTGGTAAGGAGGATTTCTACAAGGCTGTAGCAGATTTCCAGAAAAGGGAAAGAAGATATGGGAAGACCAGTGAGCAGATTGCTGAAAACAACTGAGATGATGAAAGAACAATTCAGGCGGATACTTTTCCTTTTCATTCTATTAGTGCCGGGCGCTATTGCCTCAACACAAACGGAAGATAAATATGCCAGCTACCTTTACCCTGAGGACTATACCATTGCCGGCATAACCGTTTCAGGAGTCAAATTTCTTCAACCCAATGCGCTCATAGGTATTTCAGGATTGCGAATAGGGCAGAAGGTGACAATACCAGGTGAACAGATCACAGCTTCGGTTAAGAAACTGTGGGACCAGGGTCTTTTCTCAGATGTCAGGATCACCATAGTAAACAAGGATGAAGAAAATGTCTGGCTTGACATCTATCTGCAGGAGAGACCCAGACTCTCATCAGTGAAGTTCGAAGGCATCAGAAAATCGGAAGAGACAGATCTCCTCACGAAACTCAGCCTTCCCACCGGATCACAGGTCACCGCTCACCTGCTCAACAGGGCTGAAAAAACCATAACTGACCATTATGTTGAAAAAGGTTTCCTTAACACCAGGGTGACCATCGTTCAGAAAGATGATCCTGATATGCCTAACAATGTAATTCTTGTTTTTACCGTTGACAAGAGTGATAAGGTCAAGATTGAGCAGATTGCCTTCGAAGGTAATGAGTTCTTCACCGATAAACAGCTGCGCAGACAGTTGAAAGACACCAAGCAGAAAGACCTTAATCCATTTAAGGGGTCCAAGTTCATCGAGGATAAGTATAAGGCAGACAGGGAGAA
>JADGPV010000106.1 GCA_017882245.1 Bacteroidales bacterium
ATTGTTTCAATATAAAATCCGCTCTGCAGGTAACTGAGGTTTGCAACGCGCACATCGGTGCGGAAGCCTTCGACATCCTGGATATACCAGAGCGGAAATGAATCATTGTCGCCATATGTGAGAAGTATAGCATTTTCGTCACATGAACTCAGATAGTTGGAAGCAATGTCTCTGGCTGTGTATCTGTCTGACCGGTCATGGTCATCATAATTTTCCAGCAGCATTATAACAGGTATAATTCCAAATACCACAGCCGGAATTATAGCTGAGATCCGTTCATTCAGAATCCTGCTGAGAAGGTCATAAAATACCATCACTCCCATTCCTATCCATATAGTGAAGACATAAAAAGACCCTGCATAGGCATAGTCACGCTCTCTCGGCTGGTTCGGGTACTGGTTCAGGTATAAAACAATCGCCAGTCCTGTCATAATGAAAAACAGCATTACCAGGAAAAGTCCCTTTCTGTCGCGCTTAAATTGCCAGAACAGCCCTGCCAGTCCGAGCAGCAGAGGCAGCAGAAAATACTTGTTACGGGCAGGGTTGTTAAGATAATTTTCAGGCAACAAGGACTGATTTCCGAGCCTGGGATTGTCGAGGAAAGGTATCCCGGTAATCCAGTTGCCGTCCATCACATTGCCATTGCCCTGAACATCATTCTGCCGGCCCGAAAAGTTCCACATGAAGTACCTCATATACATCACTCCCACCTGGTATCTGAAGAAAAAGCGCAGATTCTCGCCAAAAGAAGGAAGTGTAAGCTGTTCACTCTGGCCCCCTGACCTTACAGTCACCTTTTTTCCTTTGATGCGGCCCCAGTGCTCGTATTGGCTGATATGATCAGGATCGGTACTGTACATCCTCGGGAAGATTGTCATGAACTGCTTGTCATATTCATATTCCGGAGTAAAATATGGCACGTATTTTCCTTCTTTCTTATTATAGCCAGCAGTCTTGTTCCGGACATTGACAACCGGTGCCGAATAATATGGTCCGTAAACAACCGGCGTACTGCCGTACTGGGTCCGGTTTATATAATAAATGAATGAAAAGACATCTGAGGGGTCATTCTGGTCCATCGGAGGATGGGCGTTTGCCCTTATGATTATCAGGGCAAAGGAAGAATAGCCCAGTATGAGCACGGCGACCACGGTCGTGAGATAATTCAGAAATATCTTTTTCTTTCTGAGAGAATACCAGATCCCAAGAATTATCAGACCTGTAAGCAGCAGCAGGTAGAAATATAGCCCTGTGTTATATGGAAGGCCCATTGTGTTCACAAACAGGAGTTCAAACCATCCTGCCACCTTTGCAACGCCGGGTATAAAGATGAAATTCAGAATTCCCAGCAGGACAAATCCGATAATGGCAGCCCATATCCCTCCCTTTAGAGTGGCCTTGTATTTGCGGAAATAATAAATCAGTACCAATACGGGAAGCGTGAGCAGGTTAAGCAGGTGCACTCCGATTGAAAGCCCCATCAAGTAAGCAATAAGGATGATCCATCTGTTGGCTTGTGGTTCATCAGCTTCGTCGTACCATCTGAGCATAGCCCAGAAAACAACTGCAGTGAACAGGGAGCTTGTTCCATAAACTTCTCCTTCCACGGCTGAAAACCAGAAAGTATCGCAAAATGCATAAGCCATAGCACCTATGACCCCTGATGCAATTATGGCAATGGCTCTCCCGCCTGAGACAGTTATATCGTCATTTGTAGCCATACGTATAAGCCTGGTAATGCTCCAGAAGAGGAAAAGAATTGTAAAGGCGCTGGCGAAGGCAGACATAATGTTAACCATCATGGCAACCTTCGAAGTGTCTGATCCTGCAAAGAGTGTGAAGAACCGTCCCAGTAGCAGGAATAAGGGAGCTCCGGGTGGGTGGCCCACTTCCAGACGGAAGGAACATAATATGAATTCGCCGCAATCCCAGAAGCTGACTGTCGGTTCAATTGTCAGGAGATAAACAAGCAGTGAAATGGCAAACACCACCCATCCTGTCATGTTGTTCCATAACTTAAATCCCTTTATCATATCTCTATAGTTGTTTTTCAGTGATTTTAAAACGCCATGGTTTGCTTACCCACGGTTCGCCGGCATAATTAATACCTATGCGCGGGCCCGTGGTCAGGCCGGGTTTGTATCCTTTGTCCTCCACCCAGACTCTTGGTGATGTCGTAAGATCTTCGCCGTTGAATGACCGGTCAATACCCATGCCCTTAGTGACCCGGCCCGGTCCGCAATATGATGCCACTCCTCTTATAAGAACAGCCTGAGGACTGCCCATGGGGCCTGTTACGATATTCATCATCCAATGCATTCCATATACAAAATATATGTAGAGATGTCCTCCTTCAAGGTACATCACTTCTGTGCGTTTTGTCCTTCCTTTGCTGGCATGGCATGCTTTATCATTGTCGCCCAGATATGCTTCAGTCTCAGTGATCATGTAATGTCCCGGAATACCGCCGTCTGCCATCACAATATCCATTCCCGGCAGCAGCCGTGCCACGCTTACCGCATCGCTGAGAAAGAACTCCCTGATAATTCTGGACATCGGTAGTTATCAATACAATACTTTGCCGGGGAAGTCATTCCATTGCCTGAAGACACCGTCTCCCTCGTCTTTCATTCCGTGGTCCATTGTCAGACTTCTTTTCTCTCTTTCAAGAGCCAGTTCCATGTAGATCATTTCATCGTTGAACCCTGATGCTGCAGCCTGATAGCGGTCTGAGGCATAAACAATCCGTTTTATGCCAGCCCAGTATATCGCACCAAGACACATGGGACATGGCTCGCATGAGGAATAAATCACACAGCTGCTAAGGTCATGGGTACCCATCGCAGCTGAGGCCATCCTGATGGCCTCCACCTCTGCATGAGCTGTGGGGTCATGGTCTGCAACGACCCTGTTGCCCGCATGGGAGATGATACGTCCCTGACTGACAACGACTGCACCAAAAGGACCTCCTCGGTCTTTAATATTATTTGTTGCGGTCTCTATTGCCAGTGTAAGAAATTTCCTGTCCTCAGAATTAAGTTTCATGCCTGTTTTCAAATAAAAGTAAGGTTGTGTAAAAATAAGAAAAGAATGCGGCTACGGGAAAAGAATGGAAGCTATCATCGTTAAACATCCATATGAAAAAGACGGAAATGAAGAGCACAAAAGGATAAAGAGATCGGTTAGGGCTTCTGAGCCAGGGTATCAGCATCAGGGCAAGGGCTATGATCATGCCCGGGATGCCAAATGTAATGGCAAAAGTAAGGTACTGACTGTGTGCCCTCAGCCTGTATTCCTTTGTCAGCGGTGTATGGTTCCGGTTATACTCATCAATTAATGCCTGCATTATGTCTCCCGTCCCGGTTCCGAACCAGGGATGCTCTTTAATGATGCCTGCTGCTGCACGGTAGAATTCAAGGCGCTGAGTTACGGAGTGGCCTGACGGATTGGCACCTTTCAGGGCCCTGTCAAGCTCCCATGCAAGCTCATAAGCTTTCGCCTGCGGAGTAGCCGGACGGGCGTAAAGAGGATTGGCGAAACCTTTTTCAATATTTGATATGTCATCAGCAGTGAGGGAAGCAACTGCCGAGGAGTCTTTTGGCATTCCAAGAAAGGTAATATATCTTATCAGTGTCACTCGCAGCTCGTTGCCGGTATGATCATTGCCATCATAAGGTAATTTGCTGCGGTTGTTCCACTCTTTTCTCAGTTCATCCTCACAGACATTCATCCATACGAGATATCCGTTTTCCAGGAGGGTCTCTTCCGGATAATGGGTGTAGTGGTTTCCG
>JADGPV010000107.1 GCA_017882245.1 Bacteroidales bacterium
CTGGACCGACAAGGAGGATGAGATCGGGCTGATGTGCCGGTGGCTTGCTGACAACGGTTTCATTGAGACGCCAATACACTTCATCCGGTTTCAGCCTCAGTATAAGCTCGAGCATCTGCCGCCCACCCCGATAAGCATCCTTAATACTGCTGCCGCACTTGCACAAAAGGCAGGCCTGAAATATATTTACATTGATAATGTACCCGGGACTGGGATTGATGATACTGTGTGCCCGTCATGCAAGCAAAAGGTAATTGAAAGAAGCGGCTTCCGGATTGTATCAAACAAGTTGAAAAACGGTAAATGCAATTGCGGAACCGTAATACCCGGAGTCTGGAGCTGATGTCATATCTTTTAACTGATACGTTCCTGCGATGAAGCTTGCCGAGGCAAAGAAAAGGGCTGAAGAGCTCAGGAAAACCATTAGTGAACATAACCATAGATATTATATTCTTAATAAACCTGTTATATCTGACTTTGAATTTGATATTCTGCTCAGTGAACTTAAGACAATTGAAAAGAATTTTCCCGGGCTCATTACGCCTGACTCTCCCACGATGAGGGTAGGAAGCGACCTCACCGAAGAATTCAGACAGGCTGAACACACGTGGCCGATGCTCTCGCTTGGCAACACATACAGTACTGACGAGGTGAACGAATTCGGAGAGCGGGTCCGCAAGGCTCTGGGTTATGAGCCTGAATATGTATGCGAGCTGAAGTATGATGGTGTCTCCATCAGCCTGACCTATGAGGATGGCAGGCTGGCAAGGGCTGTGACCAGGGGTGACGGAAACGTTGGAGATGATGTCACTATCAATGTCAGGACCGTAAGAAGTATCCCTGTCAAAATCACTGCATCCGGTGCACCTGAAATGTTTGTCATCAGGGGAGAGATCTACCTCCCCCGCAAGGGCTTTGAAAAGATGAATGCTGATCGGCAATCCAGAGGTGAAGCTCTCTTTGCCAACCCGCGAAATGCTGCAGCAGGCACTATCAAGCTTCTTGACCCGCGCATCGTCGCTTCACGACCGCTCGACTGTTATCTCTATTATCTGCTTGGTGGTCAGCTTCCCGCCGACAATCATTATGACAACCTGATGGCTGCCCGGTCATGGGGCTTCCGCATCTCTGATATCATGCAGAAATGTGCCGGAATGGAGGAGGTGATCAGGTTCGTCTCTGCCTGGGAGAACGAAAGAAAAAGACTGCCTTATGACACAGACGGAGTGGTGATAAAGGTCAATTCGCTGGAGGCGCAGAAAGCTCTCGGAAACACCGCCAAAACGCCTCGCTGGGCCATAGCATACAAGTATGCTGCTGAACAGGCTTTGACAGAGCTAATCTCTGTTGACTTCCAGGTAGGAAGGACAGGCAATGTTACGCCTGTAGCCAACCTGCGGCCTGTCTTGCTTGCAGGAACAACGGTCAGGCGCGCAACCCTGCATAACAGCGACCAGATTGAAATGCTGGGATTGCACTATGGCGATACCGTTATCATTGAGAAGGGCGGCGAAATAATCCCCAAGATCGTTGAAGTGGATACGAGCAGGCGGGCAAAAGGAACAGAACCTGTAACTTTTCCCGAAAAATGTCCGGAATGCGGAACACCGCTGATACGAGCTGAGGGTGAAGCCAATCACTATTGTCCAAATTATCTCCACTGCCCTCCTCAGATCACGCGGAGGATAATACACTTCGTATCACGGAAGGCAATGGACATTGAGGGCCTGGGTGAAGAGACCATTGAGCTTCTCTATTCCCGCGGACTCATACGCAATGTGGCTGACCTCTATGATCTAAAGCAGGATCAGCTGGCCTCGCTTGAACGCCTCGGCAATAAGTCAGCTTCAAATATTATCACCGGGCTTGCAGCGTCACTCACTGCTCCCTGGCACAGGAAGCTCTTTGCTCTGGGCATACGGCACGTGGGTGAGACGGTAGCTAAAACCCTTGCAGCAGGTTTTCCGGATATTGACACGCTTATGAAGGCCACCGAAGAGCAGCTTTGCTCACTACCTGAGATAGGCCCGCGGATAAGCACCAGCGTCAGGGAGTACTTTTCTGACCCGGACAATATTAAAATAATAAGGCGTCTGAGAGCTGCCGGACTGAGTTTTGAGGGAACAATCCGGACAGCCGCAGCAAAGGGGCCACTTAACGGCAAGACGGTTGTAGTCAGCGGCACTTTCAAAGGTTTCACCCGCGATGAGCTGAAAGCGGCTATAGAAGCTGCCGGCGGCAGAAATGCCGGGTCAGTCTCAGGCAGCACCTCATTCATCGTGGCAGGCAATGACATGGGCCCTGCCAAAAGAGCCAGGGCGGCAGAACTCGGCATACCAATTATCACTGAGGAGGAGTTTATCAGAATGATTAAAGAATAATGGGACATAGAGTTCTGTTCAGCCAAAAAAATAATAGGTTTGCATTTGTATGGCACTTTTCGTAAGACTCAGATTAAAAGCCGGCAGGATGCTACTCCTGAAGCATCATTCACCGGTCAGGAGGCTACAGCAGGGATTCGACCTCGAAAAGGTAAAAAAGGTAGGCATCCTGTGGGACGCCACCTTTGAAAACGACTTTCAGCATCTGGCAGCTCTTAACAGGCAGTTGAACGAGATGGATAAGCATGTTGAGGTAATTACATGGATCCCGGGCAAAAGCGTTCCTGACAGACTTACCGGCCTGTCATACATGAAGTTTCTCAGGAAGAGTGACCTGAACTGGGCGTTCATTCCGGTATCCGATGATGCCAGGGATTTCATGAAGACAAAATTCGATCTTATAATAGATATCAATCCTTCATCGCTCTTCCAGCTAAACTATATTACTTCCGTATCAACTGCGCTTATGAAGGTGGGTCCGGACATTACGGCTGAACCTGAGAAAACACCTTATGATCTCATGATCAAGACTCCCAAGCCATTCAGCATCGCATTTTTTCTGGAGCAGACTATGCATTATCTTTCAATGATCAGCAGCCCCGACTCAAGGGCTTAATTTTCAATCTCAACCAGGAGGATTAAAATTTAAAATGAAGAAATTTAAAGGGACAGGTGTGGCAGTTGTCACACCATTCAAGAATGATCTTAGCATTGACTTTGCCGCAATGGGAAGGATTATTGAACATCTCATTGCTGGAGGCGTGAATTACATTGTGTTGCTTGGAACTACCGGCGAGGCATCGACGCTGAACAGGGATGAAAAGAGCGCGCTGAGGGCATTTGCCATAGAAACGATTGGAAAAAGGGTGCCTCTCGTACTGGGCGTAGGCGGCAACAACACGTCAGATCTTGTAAGTTACATCCGTGAGTCTGACCTTTCGGGGATCGATGCCATTCTATCAGTGGCCCCCTATTATAACAAACCATGTCAGAAAGGTCTGTTTCAGCATTTCAGGCAAATTGCCCTGGCAAGTCCGGTCCCTATCATACTTTATAATGTTCCTTCACGCACATGTAGTAACATTCTTCCGGAGACTTGTCTCGAGCTGGCAGGAGCCTGTGATAATATTATCGGCATCAAAGAGGCTTCAGGCAATTACGAGAATATTATGAAGATCATAAAGAACAAACCTGAAAGTTTTCTTGTCATTTCCGGTAATGATATTGATGCGCTGGCAATAACAGCTTTAGGCGGCTCCGGAGTGATATCCGTCCTGGCAAATGCCTACCCGGCGGAATGGTCCGAGATGGTACAGCAGGCTTTGAAATATAACTTTAAGACAGCAAGGGAGATACAGTTCAGGTACCTGGAGATGACCGGGCTTCTCTTTGCTGAAGGAAGTCCGGCCGGCATTAAGGCGGTAATGAGCAAAATGAATCTCTGTCAGAATAACCTCAGGCTGCCTCTTTTATCCGTGAGCAGGTCTATGCAAGCCCGCATTGTCAAGGCTATGGAAGCCCTGAAATAGACGGTTAGCGTAATTTTGTCATGCACCTGCAGCTTCGCCGATGTTCTTTCCGTGACACTGTTTGTATTTTTTTCCGCTGCCGCACGGACACGGGTCATTTCTGCCGACTTTTTTATCAACCCTTATCGGAGCGGTCTGCTGTTGTCTTTGCTCAGGTGCTCCGCCTCCTCCATGCATGCTGTCGAAGTCGCTTTTCTGTGTCCTCAGCCTGCTCATGTCAACTTGCCTGCGGCGCTGTGCTTCTTTGACATTATCAGGGGCTGAGACAGGGATAGTTCCCTTCATAAGCAGGCTTACAACATCCTGGCTGACCTTGGTTACCATTGTCCTGAAAAGCTCAAAGGACTCGAACTTATATATCAGCAAAGGATCTTTCTGCTCGTAGGTAGCGTTCTGGACAGACTGTTTGAGATCATCCATCTCACGAAGGTGTTCTCTCCAGGCATCGTCTATTGTGGCCAGGACAGAAGTTTTTTCAAATGACCGAAGGAGCTCCTTACCCTCGCTTTCAACGGCAGTTTTAAGATTCGTAATTACATTGTAAGTACGAATACCATCATTGATAGGTACGACTACATTCTCATAAGTAGCTGACATCCTTTCATAAACATCTTTCAGGACCGGAAAGGCTGTGGAAGCTATTACTTCTCCTTTGCGGCGGTAGGCATCAAGCACCTTGTTATATACGGCATCGATAATTTCCTGATTGGCATTTTTCTGGAACTCCTGGCTTGCCAAAGGCGAGTCAACGGAGAGTGTTCTTATCAGCTCTAACTGGAACTCGTCAAAATTACCGGAATCCTTATTTGCGTTGACAATGTTCTCAGTGACGTCGTACATCATATTAGCAATATCAACGCTAAGTCTTTCGCCAAGAAGCGCATGGCGTCTCTTGCTGTAGATGACCTCTCTCTGCGAATTCATTACATCGTCATATTCAAGCAGTCTCTTTCTGATGCCGAAGTTATTTTCCTCGACTTTCTTCTGAGCTCTTTCTATTGATTTTGTGATCATGGGATGCTGTATCATCTCACCGTCTTTCAAACCAAGGCGGTCCATTATGCCTGAGATCCTCTCCGATCCGAAGAGGCGCATAAGGTCATCCTCCAGTGAGACAAAGAACTGAGAAGAGCCCGGGTCTCCCTGGCGTCCTGCACGGCCTCTGAGCTGCCTGTCTACACGGCGTGATTCATGGCGTTCGGTGCCTACGATAGCCAGACCGCCGGCTTTGCGGACCTCGGGAGTAAGCTTGATATCCGTTCCTCTACCTGCCATGTTCGTGGCAATAGTGATTGTTCCCGTCTTTCCTGCTTCTGCAACTATCTCAGCCTCACGCTGATGCAACTTGGCGTTCAGAACATTATGCTTCAGCCCCTTCATCTTGAGCATACGGCTGAGCAGTTCTGATATCTCAACAGATGTGGTACCTACGAGTACAGGTCTGCCCTGTTTATTCAGATTTGCTATCTCGTCAATGACAGCATTGTATTTCTCTCTTTTTGTCTTGTAGACCAGGTCTTCATGGTCTTTCCTGATTACCGGCACATTGGTAGGAATGACAACAACATCAAGCTTATAGATGTTCCATAGCTCGCCTGCTTCCGTGACGGCGGTACCCGTCATACCGGCAAGCTTATGATACATCCTGAAATAATTCTGAAGGGTGATGGTAGCATACGTTTGTGTGGCTGCTTCGATCTTTACATTTTCCTTGGCTTCTATGGCCTGATGCAGTCCGTCAGAATAACGCCGTCCTTCCAGTATACGGCCTGTCTGTTCATCAACGATCTTCACCTTGTTGTCCATCACAACATATTCAATATCCTTCTCAAAAAGGGTATATGCCTTGAGAAGCTGTGTCATTGTATGAACACGTTCCGACTTTATGGCAAAATCCTGGAGAAGCTCATCCTTGGCTCTCGTTCTGGCCATCTCATCCTTAACCGTCTTTTCAATATCTGCTATCATGCTACCCACGTCAGGCAACACGAAGAAACTCGCATCTTCCACGGAGGTAGAGATCAGATCATGACCTTTTTCCGTCAGCTCAATCGTGTTAGCCTTTTCATCGATGACGAAGAAGAGCTCTTCGGTTACCTTAGGCATTTCCTTGGAGTTATTCTGCATGTAGAAGTTCTCCGTTTTCTGAAGAAGTGTCTTCACTCCTTCCTCGCTGAGATATTTTATAAGGGCACTGTTCTTGGGAAGTCCTTTATACGCCCTCAGGAGCATCAGTCCTCCCTCTTCGTTTTTGCCGTCATTTATCTGCTTCTTTGAATCAGCGAGTAATTGTGTCACAAGTTTTTTCTGGGCGTTCACCAGTAAATCTACCTTATGCTTGTATTCATCGAACTGAACAGTATCGCTCTTAGCCGTCGGGCCTGAAATAATAAGCGGTGTTCTGGCGTCATCGATAAGCACTGAGTCTACCTCATCAACAATGGCGTAATGGTGCTTTCTCTGAACGAGATCCTCAGGGTTGACAGCCATATTATCACGCAGGTAGTCAAAACCAAACTCATTGTTTGTTCCGAAGGTGACGTCGGAGTTGTATGCCTTGCGGCGGGCCTGTGAGTTAGGTTCATGTTTGTCGATGCAGTCGACTGACAGGCCATGGAATTCATACAACGGGCCCATCCATTCCGAGTCACGTTTTGAGAGGTAGTCATTGACAGTGACTATATGTACTCCGCGGCCGGCGAGGGCGTTAAGAAACACCGGTAATGTTGCTACAAGTGTCTTGCCTTCACCGGTGGCCATCTCTGAAATATTCCCTTTGTGAAGTGCCACACCACCAATGAGCTGCACATCATAATGCACCATATCCCACAAGATTTCGTTGCCTCCTGCCATCCAGCGGTTCTTCCAGAAGGCTTTATCGCCTTCGACAGTAATAGAGGGTCGTGTAGCAGCCAGGTCGCGGTCCCAATCCCTTGCTGTCACCTCGAGAACGTCGTTTTCCTTGAATCGTCTTGCCGTTTCCTTTATTATTGCAAATGCTGCAGGCAGCACTTCATCCAGCTTCTTTTCGAACTTCTCAAGTATCAGTTTGTCTACCTTATCTACCTGGTTGTAAAGCTCTTCCTTATGGTTGACATCTTCTTCCTTATCGGCTGCGGCTCTCAGATCGCGTATCTCCTGTTCTTCTGCCGCAACAGATTCTCTTACCTCCTTTTTAAGCGCGGCAGAACGGTCACGCAGTTCATCATTTGAAAGAGACAACAGAAGGTCATATTCGCTCTTAATCTTTCCTACGAAAGGATTGATCTCTTTTAAATCGCGCTCGTCTTTGTTACCCAGAAATACAGTAAGGACTTTGCTTATAAAACTCATTTGATGGCGTTTTTTAAAATATGCCGCAAAAGTAATCAATTTTCCGGCCAAATGAATATACAAAAGGCTGCCCCGTGATTTCAGGACAGCCTCTACTCGAAAGATGGCCCCTTTAAGCTTGGGCCTGGGCATACAGCCATATGGTTCTTTTTCGAAAGAGTAATAAGTTAATTAAACTAATGTTTATCAAGCAGCTCTTTAACTTTCTGAACAAGTTCGGAAGGCAGGAACGGTTTTGGAAACACAAGGTCTGCCCCTAGTTTATTTGCCATGAGAAGATAACTTCCCGGTCCTGCCTTGCCTCCTCCGCTGATGGCGATCATCTTTATCGACGGTTTCATCTCCTTTATCTTCATAATGACCATCAGTCCATCCTCTTCAGGCATTAACAGGTCGGTAATGACAAGATCAACAACCGAAGGACGGAATTTTGCCAAGGCTTCCCTGCCGTCACCAGCTGTTATAACAACATATTTCCTCTTTTCCAGGGCTTCCTTCAGCAAGCCGCGGAGAGCAGGATCATCTTCAACTACCATTACACCAGCCATTTTTTCCTCAGGTTTATTTGGTTTTTCAACTATCTAAGATAAAGCTTTTATGGCAGAGAGACAAAATAAGGCCGGAACTTATCAACTAAGAATGTCAGTCAGTTAGCTTGTGCATCCTGTCGGCGACAGCCGGAATGAGAACATCAATGACCGTACCCTTCTTCACCCGGGAGGAAACCTTGATATCTCCATTCAGGTCCGATATGATGTCATGGACGAGGGTCAGGCCTATACCGGTTCCTTTTCCATTTTTGCCGGTAGTGAAAAACGGATCAAACATTCTCTCCGCCGTTTTCTCTTTCATTCCCTGACCAGTGTCAGCAAAACGAATTAGTGCATATTCGGCGGCAGGAATATGGTTGATGTCCTCTTTTCTTACTGCCTCAAGGGTTATTGTCAGCCTGCCTCCTGTTTCCTCCATGGCCTGCAACGCATTTACAGCGAGATTGACAAAGACCCTTAAGAGCTGAACAGGGTCGGCTGAAACTAAAATGTCCGGAGCAACAATATTCTCAACTATTTCAGTTTTGACTGGCATAGAAGGTTTGATGAAGCTAACGGCCTCGGAAATGATATTGCGTACCCGGATGTTTACCTTCTCATAGGTTGTATGAAGACTGAGGTTCATTAACCGTCCCGAAAGTATTCTTGCCCTGTCTGCCGCCCGGATTATCTTGTGGATGCTCTGGCCGGCTTCTGACGTCTCATCGAGAGATTCAAGGGCCATTTCGCTGTAGCCGTAGATTGTTGTCAGGATTGTATTCAGATCATGAGCTATACCTCCTGCCAGCCTGCCGTACTGCCTTGCAGAGCTTTCGATATCCGGTTGCTCAGATGTCTGCGGGTTTACCTGCCCTGTCTTTTTCTTTCCGCCCATCAGGTAAAAAACAAGATTTATTCAAAATCGAGATTGAATGTTTTTCTGAGGTCCTTCAGCGCCGGGTTCTTGGAAGCAAGGTGGTTGAATTTCTGTTCGTTAGAATAGAGTATCTCTCCTCTTTCAGTAGCTTCCACCGTAGTCTTAAGGTTCACTGAGCTGTTCAGGAGAGTCTCGCGCAGGTAATGCTCAAGCCTTGCTCTGTAATTATGGTCAAAAGACTCTTTGAGAGCTGAATTGTCAAGTTTCAGAATTACGGTGTTATCGGGAAGAAGTTCAGGAGTGACTGAAGACAATGTCACTGATATACGTGGGCTCTCCTCCCTGACCTTCATGGCAAATGCATTCCATGCTTCAGCAAGCCCGGCAGCACTGAACTCTTTTTGTTGCTGACTTCCAGGTGTTTCCGGCTGAGGCTCACTGACTATATTTTCCTTTATCTTATTTTCAGAGATCAGGTTCCTGATGGATATTTTCTTTGCATTATCATTGTCCGGTGTCGCTTTGCGCTGTTGCCCGGCAGTTTTTGCCTGGCTAACTGGTGATGCTGTCACGGGAACAGATTGTTCAGGTGAGGATTTTATGAAGGGTTCGTCTGCAGCGGCTGGCTGTTCAGCTTTTTTTTTTGAATCTTCTCCTGCTTTCTCTCCTGCAAGGTGACACATGCGAAGAAGGGCAAGCTCGACATGCAGACGCTGGTTTTTGCTGCTCTTAAAGGTAAGCATGCACTGCGATCCGATGTCAAGAGCTTCATATATAAATGTCAACGGGGCTTTGACTGCCTGCTCCCTGTAACGCTGCCGGATAGACGGCGATGTCTCAAGCAGCTTCACAGTAGCTTCGTCACGGCTGACCAGCAAGTCGCGCAAGTGATTGTTCAGTCCTGCCATGAAATTATAACCGTCAAATCCTTTATTAAGAATCTCATTGAAAGTAAGCAGCACGGATGTCACATTTCCCTCTATGGCAGACCCGGTGATCCTGAAGTAATACTCATAATCAAGCACATTGAGGTTGGAGATCACATCGGAATAGGTAATGTTTTTTCCGCTGAAACTAACAATCTGGTCAAAAATCGAAAGAGCATCACGCATGGCTCCGTCAGCTTTGGTCGCAATAACATGCAGGGCCTCATGCTCGGCCTTCACGCCCTCATTGCCGGCCACCCAGCTCAGGCGTGTCACGATGTCATCGACATTTATACGGTTAAAGTCGAATATCTGGCATCGCGAAAGGATAGTCGGGATAATTTTGTGTTTCTCAGTAGTTGCCAGAATGAATATGGCATGTGACGGAGGCTCCTCAAGTGTCTTCAGGAAGGCATTGAAAGCCGACGTGGAAAGCATGTGAATTTCATCGATGATATAAACACTAAACTTTCCTATCTGGGGAGGTATCCTCACCTGGTCAGTGAGATTTCTGATGTCATCAACGCTGTTGTTTGAAGCGCCGTCGAGCTCATGAATATTGAAAGATGCCTGTGAATTAAATGAGAGGCATGATTCGCATTTGTCACATGCTTCGCTGTTAGGACCGGGGTTTGAACAGTTTATGGTCTTGGCAAAGATCCTCGCACAAGTTGTTTTCCCTACCCCTCGGGGACCGCAGAAAAGGTAAGCCTGGGCAAGGTGATTGTTCTTTATTGCATTTTTAAGGGTTGTGGTGATGGTATCCTGTCCGACGACCATGTCAAATGTGGCAGGCCTGTACTTACGGGCAGAAACAATAAAGTTATCCATATCTGATTTCAGCAGTGTCTCTGGTTATACGTATCACAAATATAGTCAAAAAGTTGCTGGAATATTTTTTTTTAAGATTTATTGTCTTACTTTTGCAACCCGATTTATTAACACAAATATAAACTAAAAAAGATGTTGAATCAGTACGAAACCGTTTTCATTGCAACTCCCGTTTTATCTGAAAATCAGATGAAGGAAGCGGTCCAGAAATTCAAGAAGATCATCAGCGACAACGAGGGTGAGATCGTTCATGAAGAGAACTGGGGCCTGAAGAAACTCGCTTATGCCATTCAGAAAAAATCAACCGGGTTTTATTACCTGGTTGAGTTTAAAGGGCCGGGTGAGTTAATAGATAAATTAGAAGTGCAGTACAGGAGGGATGAGAGGATCATCCGTTTCCTGACCTTCCGTATGGACAAGTATGCCGTTGAGTATGCCGAGAAGAAAAGAAAGATGAAAGAAACCGTAAAAGTCGGGGAGGAATAAGCATGGCACAGAATAATTCAGAGATAAGATATCTTACGCCCCCGACAGTCGAGATCAAGAAGAAGAAATACTGCAGGTTTAAGAAGAACAAGATCAAGTACATTGACTATAAGGATCCCGAGTTCCTGAAGAAATTCCTTAATGAACAGGGTAAGATCCTTCCGCGCCGCATCACCGGCACCTCGCTCAAGTATCAGAGGAGAGTGGCCAAAGCCATCAAGCGTGCACGCCACCTTGCAATGCTGCCTTATGTAGCTGATCTTATGAAGTAAAGGAGGAGGAGACATGAAAATAATTCTTAAACAGGATCACGAAAAGCTCGGACAGAAAAACGATATTCTTACCGTTAAGACCGGGTATGCGAGGCATTACCTCCTCCCAAAAGGTTACGCCATCCAGGCTACTGACTCAGCCGTAAAGGTACATAATGAGAACCTGAAGCAGAGAGCTCACAAGGAAGAAAAGATCAAAAACGAAGCTGAAAAGATAGCAGAGAAGCTTAGCACAGTCAAACTCGTGATAGGCGCCAAAGTCAGCTCAGCAGGTAAGATCTTCGGTTCAGTCAACACTATTCAGATAGCAGAAGCGCTAAAGGAAAAAGGTTTTGACATCGACCGTAAGAACATCCTCCTTGGAGATGAGGCTGTCAAAGAGGTTGGACACTACAAGGCTGTTGTCAAGCTCCACAGAGAAGTTAAAGTCAATGTTGATTTTGAGGTAAAGGCCGAATAATAAAATTAAACCTATAATTACGGTGCAGCGACGCCCCATTCCGGCGTCGCTATTTTTTTACCGCCACCGTTTCAATTTCAATCAGTGCCCCTAGCGGAAGCCCTTTTACGGCAAAGCTGGCCCTGGCCGGCTGATCTGCCTCGTAAAACATGGCATAAACCTCATTCATGGCTTTGAAATCCGACATATCTGATAATAGGCATGTCGACTTGACAACATCATTGACTGAATATCCGGCTGCCAGAAGGATGGCTTTGATGTTCTTTAATACCTGTGTTGTCTGTTCTGCTATGCCTCCCTCAACGATTTTCCCCGTGGCCGGGTCTACAGGTACCTGTCCTGATATATAAAGCGTCCCCTGAACCTCCACAGCCTGGCTATAAGGACCAATTGCTGCAGGTGCGGCTGTTGTACTGATGATTCTTTTCATTCCTGAAGTTTTTATCTCATTAATAATTTTCATGATAGTCCTTCTTGCGCTCGTATTTGAGATCCTGAAGCATACTGGCTTTTGCCCTTATTGTGAAGTTCCAGCTCTTCATGTAACCCATGGGAATCCAGGAAAAGTTCATCTCCCAGCAATGCAGGTCGCGTGAGATGCCCACTCTCGTCATCGTAATTTCTTTTTGCTTAATATCGATTCCGGTATTATATGTTATCGCCATCTTTGGGGTTAGCTTGATATCGCCTCCAAGCGTCATTGTCTGAGAGATATTTGACTTTAAACCCGGTTTGCTGTAATTGAAGTTATAAGCCATCCTGAGAGACCACGGGACATCAAATCTCACATATCCGAATTCGTCATAGTCCCTGTTATCAAGCGGCAGGGTAGCGGCTGGACGGCCATCTCCCTCCTCTCTCTGGGATGCCTGCTGTCCTGTGCCCGAGGGTGATTGTTGCTTTCCCTTGTCCTTTCCCTGCACGAGCCGACCCAGATCAAAGTCAATACTCGTGCTGAAGCTTGTCATCCGCAGGAGACCCATGCCCTCACTGACAGCCAGCTTTGATATGGTCGATCCCCTGTCATTCATCGCATAAATAGAGAAACTGCTGCTGGCCTGAAGGTTAATGTTCTCTGCAAGAGTGGTGCGGAATGACAGGCCGATAGGCGACCAGTTAAGTGAATCGGAAAAAATGTTGTAGGAAGTGTTGAGTGAGAGCCCCTCAATGATCTTTATCTTCTTTGGCTTACCAGTAGTATCATTCTTTGCGTAAACCTTAGCCTCAACGATATTGGACAGGCTGAAACTCACCGCTCCGCTCCTTGTGCCGGTGGAGGGAGTGCCAAAAATGCCTCCTTCATAAATTGAGTACTTTCTGGTACGACCACTGGTATCATACTGCACCGTCTTGTACATTTCACTTGAAAGCCAGTCCGCCTCAGGCGAATAGGAAAATCCGACAGAAGGCTTCATCACGTGCCTGATGGACACAATTCTTGATCGCTTTTTAGTAAACTGAAATGTACCGTATACCGATGGATTAAAAGAAGCACTGATTGATGGGACCAGTGCCTGACCGTAAGTCAATCCTCTGATGGTATCATTGATCACTGACGGTACAACCATGTTTCTTGTATCATCATAGTAAAGCGGATCCCATCTCTTTTCTATCTTCTGTGTATAAAGTACTCCTGAATATCTGAGCTGGGGAGAAATGGAGAAGTTATTGAACGGCCTTATCTGCAAGCTCACTGGTACTTCATGTTTAAAGCCGCTTTTCATGTTTTCCCACATCTTAGCTGTAAAGAACAAACTGTCATAGGTGTCAATCTTGTTATCCAGTGAAGCCGTGTACTGCGTCTGAATTTCGTGATACCATCTCTTTTTGAGTACCGGTTTCCTCGGCTTGAAAGGGTAAATGCGGGATACGGTTAAACTGGCTTTGGGAAGGTTGAACATCAGCGTCTTATTCTGCACATTCTGGCTCTGGTTCAGGCTTGAAGAGAAGGCGATAGGCGTCCCGGCCCATGTTTTTGAATAGCTGATGCTTGATTGCCTTGTTGTGGTGACATGATCAGTCACATCATAACTGTTTTGTTTATCATACCCGCTGGAGCTCATGTTGACGCTCGCAGAAAAGCGTGATCCGGGATTCGACTTGGCATCCTGCGCGTGCGTCCAGCTGATACGGTAGTTGGTCGATTTGGCATAATCTTCCAGTCCCTTGTAACTTGTAACGTTGTTGGCATAACTGAATCCGAAGGAACCTGAAAACCGGTATCTCACTTTATATGAGGTTGCAGCATCAGCCAGCCATGTACCGTTTGTGTATGCCGTTCCTGTAAGCTTCAGGTCGAAATAGTCGGTCAGTGCAAAATAGTACCCGCCGTTGGAAAGAAAGTAACCTCTGCGGGCCTCTGACCCATATCTGGGCATAACGATACCGGAAGCCCTCTTCTGCTGTACCGGGAAGAATCCGAAAGGAAGTATCAGAGGCAGCGGTATATCCGCCACTACCATATATGCAGGCCCTGAAACTATCTTGTCTCCTGGATAGACCTTAGCCTTGTTCAGGGCCAGATAAAAATGCGGATCTGCCGCGTCACAGGTTGTGAACTTGCTCTTGTTTATATGGAGTGTGCCATCTTCCTGCCGTTTTGTTTTCAGGCTCTGCAGGTAGCCTCCTTCCTGCTGGGTAGTGACATTGCGGATTACGCCTTTTTGCGACTTGAAGTTATATGTCAGTTCTTTCGACTCGAATTCCTCTGATTTATCTTTGTACACGGGCTTGCCAACCATCTTGCCGGTAGAATCGATCCTTCCTGTCGCATAGACAGACCCCGTTTCCAAATCCAGAACGATTGAATCTGCTGTAAGCTCCAGGGTGCCATAGGTGACTTTTGCGCCATCCACAAGGCTTACCTTCTTGGCCTTCAGGTCTGTCTTCATATACCCTTCAGCGCTATACACAATGGGCTTATCAACGGCATCCGGTGATATTGTAAGGGCACTGTCTGAGACAATTGTGTCGCGCGGAAAGATGATTTCCCTGTTGTAGATAGTATCTGTTCTCAGCAGTGTGTCAGGCCTGAAGCTGATACCCGGTCTGTAAATCGTATCGGTCCTTGAAATGGTATCAGCTCTGACAGGCACCTGGGAGAAAAGTGCGGTTGAGAAAATGAGCGGCATGAAAATTGTCACAAATGATCTTTGTGCTTTAAAATGCAAGTTAAATGCTATTTTTGCGTATTGTTTTTGCATATGCGACATGCCAGCGACAAAACTAATTAAAATTCATAAAGCAGTAATGCGGCAAAGCACCAAAATAAAAGGGATAAGGGATCTTCTGATCTCTCTCTTCATGCTGGCCGCAATTACCATGCCACAGAAAGGATGGTCGCAAGCGGCACCCTCAACGGAGGAATGGGTTGTTGTTTTGGATGCAGGTCATGGAGGCAAGGATCCCGGCGCAGTGGGTACAAAGGCAAAGGAAAAGAATATAAATCTGGGTGTAGCACTTAAAACAGGTCAATATATCAAAGATAACCTTCCGGATGTCAAAGTCATCTATACGCGTGATGATGACACTTTCATTGGTCTGGCTGAAAGGGCAGATGTTGCTAACCGCAGTAAAGCAGACATCTTTATTTCAGTTCATACCAACAGCATACGCGACAGGCAGTTCACAGGCGCTGAGACATGGGTTCTCGGTCAGAGTATGGATGATGCCAATCTTCAGGTCGCAATGAAGGAGAACTCCGTCATTACCTTTGAGAAAGACTACCAGACAAAATATGAGGGTTATGATCCCAACTCTGTTGAATCATTCATTATCTTCTCACTGATGCAGAACACTTATCTAAAGCAAAGCACGGAATTTGCCTCTATGATACAGAATCAGTTCAGAGACAGGGTGGGAAGAAAAGACCGCGGAGTCAAACAGGCTGGCTTTGTTGTATTATGGAGAACGACGATGCCTTCTGTGCTTGTGGAAGTCGGTTTCATTTCCAACACCGAAGAGGAAAAATATCTTTTGACAGAAGCGGGGCAGGACTATCTTGCCTCTGCCATCTTCAGGGCATTCAGAGAATACAAACAAACTATCGACAGCAGGTCAGGACTGAAGGCAAATAATAATACGGCACAAAGTGAATCCGTACCTTTGGTGAAGGATGACAGCACCGTCAAACCATTGACTGAAGTAATACAGGAGGAACCTCCTCCTCCGGCACCCGTGCTCTCACTGACTGGAATCAAATCCGAGGTGGTAAAAGACGATATAATGTTTATGGTTCAGATAACGGCTATGCCGAAGAGTAAGCCAATGAGCATAAGTCAGCTCAGGGGCATTGACACTGTCACGAAAATTGATGACGGCGAACGGACCAGGTACGCAGCAGGTATTTTCAGCGTCTATGATGACGCAGTGAAGTACAGAAGGATTCTTACTCTCAGATTTCCTGATGCATTTGTGATCGCTGTCAGGAACAAAAATATCATCCCCCTTAATGAAGCCATCGAAGCTAAGAAAACAAAGCAGTAACAATATGAAGAAAATAACCCATGAAGTTAAAGTCGGAGCCGTAGCTCTCATAACAATCATTGCATTTATTTTACTGTTCAGTTTTCTAAAGGGCAGCGCGCTGTTCACAAGCACTGACACATATCATATTATTTACAGCAACATAGCGGGCCTCACAGAATCGAGTCCGGTAGAGATAAATGGTTACCAGGCTGGCGTGGTGCATGGCATCAAGCTGATCAATGACGGAAGCGGGAAGCTCGCTGTCTCTATATCTATCGACAGGAATTTCAAAATCCCTCAGGGAACACAAGCCGAGATCACAACAGCAACCCTCATTGCCGGGATGAAAATAGTGCTCCGCATGGGTGAGAGCAGCGAGATGCATCATAACCATGACACACTTCAGGGCTATGTTGCTACAAGTATAATTGACAGGCTGAGTCAGACACTTGATCCCCTTCAAGGAAATATTAAGGACATGGTAGTAAAGCTCGACTCTGTCATCTCCGCAATTAACAGTGTGTTTACCCCACAGATGACATCTGATCTCAAATCCGCCGTGAACAATGTCAACGGTATTACAGCCAACCTGAGGGAGATCTCCGGAAAGGAAAAGGATAAACTCATGTCTTCCATAGAGGACATTAACAAGTTCACTTCCATGCTTTCAGCTAACAGCTCATCTCTAGATACATCCCTGAAAAACCTCGCTGCAATTTCAGACACCGTGGCTTCTGCTGACCTCCCCTCTATGCTTACCTCACTAAAGAAATCACTCACCGGGATGAGCAGTCTCGTGACGGGCATGAGCAAAGGTGAAGGAACTGCCGGAAAACTTATGACAAATGACAGCCTATACACCAATCTGAACAACACTCTTTACAGTCTCGACAAACTTCTGCAGGATATGCAGGCAAATCCTAAAAAATATGTTCACTTCTCCCTTTTTGGCAAAAAGGATGAATAAATTGTAGCAATAATGCTAAACAGAACGTAATCATGTCATTGCAGAGGGTTTGTTTTTCAATCTCATCCGCCGGAAAATAAAGATAAAAATATCTTCTGTTTTATAAATCATTGTTACACATGACATTCCCCATATATATCTGATAATCAGAAGATTATTTTTTTTTATTTTTTTTCAAATTCTAAGAACCTGATGCTCATCACAGTATATAAAAAATGGAAAAGTCAAGCAAAAAAAATTTTTTTTTTTAACTTTTTTTTTACAAATATTGTCGTGGGTTTCGGCACCTGAAAAAAGTACTGGAATTTTCGTAATTTTGATCTGAATGAACAAGTCACACGATGAGGTATGGAATAACTGTCTGGAGATAATCCGTGACATTATTCCCTCAGCCAGTTTTAAGACATGGTTCGAGCCGATCGTTCCTCTCAGGCTCGAAAAAAATATTCTGACAATCCAGGTTCCCAGTCCTTTCTTTTATGAATATCTTGAAGAGCAATATATAGACATACTGCGCAAAACACTGAGGCGCGAAATAGGTAATGAAGCAAAGCTTGAGTACACTATAATCATGGAGAACTCGGGCTACACCAATGGCAAACCTTACACGGTCAAATATCCTTCGAGAAACAAAAGTGATCTGAACAATAAGCCGATGCAGGTCCCCTTCGAAGTCACGCAGCCTGCAATAAGGAATCCATTCATTATTCCCGGCATCAAAAAACTTCATTTTGATCCGAGGCTCAATCCTGATTATTCATTTACAAACTTTATTGAAGGAGAGTGTAACCGTCTTGCCCGCTCCGCCGGACTCGCTGTCGGAAACAATCCTGGAGGGACTGCCTTCAATCCCCTGATGATCTATGGTGACTCAGGCCTCGGTAAGACACACCTCGTTCAGGCAATAGGGATCCTTGTCAAGGAGAAGTATCCTGACAAGACCGTTCTGTACGTTAATGCCAATAAGTTCCAGACACAGTTTGTTGAATCGATCAGGAACAATAACAAGAATGACTTCCTCCATTTCTACCAGATGATTGACGTTCTCATCATTGATGACGTTCATGAATTTGCAGGAAAGGAGAAGACCCAGGATACTTTCTTCCACATCTTTAATCATCTCCATCAGTCCGGCAAACAACTTATACTCACATGCGATAAACCACCGGTTGAGTTGCAGGGAATGGAACAGCGCCTGCTCTCGCGCTTTAAGTGGGGATTGCTGGCAGATCTGCAGAAGCCTGACTATGAAACGAGACTTGCCATCCTGAGGAAAAAGGCCTACAATGACGGCATTGAATTGCCTGATGAAATATTTGAGTTCCTTGCCGAAAACATATCATCAAATATCAGGGAACTGGAGTCAGGCCTGATATCACTATATGCACAGTCAACTCTTAACCGCAAGGAGGTTACTCTCGAGCTTGCACGTCAGATGGTCGACAGGCTTGTGAACACTCAGCGCAGGGAGATTACCATTGACTATATTCAGAAAGTTGTCTGTGATTATTATAAGATCGCAGTTGATCAGATGCAGGGTAAGACCCGCAAGCGCGAGATAGTCCAGGCAAGACAGGTGTCAATGTACTTCTCAAAGAACCTGACAAAGGCATCACTGGCAAGCATCGGTTCATTTATCGGCGGCAAGGATCATGCAACAGTACTTCATGCATGCAAGACTGTCAACAACCTTATCGACACAGACCGCCACTTCAGGAACCAGATTATTGAAATAGAAAAGAAACTTAAAGTATGAAAGTTGATAAGGACTTTCTCAGGGAAGAGTTTTTTAAGAAATACGGAGACAGGGCAAAAGACCCTGTTCTTTTTTATTCACCCGGAAGGGTGAACCTCATCGGGGAGCACACGGACTATAACGGGGGATATGTTTTCCCATGCGCGCTCGATTTCGGCACCTCGCTCGTGGCCAGGAAAACTGACAGGCCGGAAATAAAACTTGAAAGTCTTAATTTTACCGGAGGGGTCACAGTCCCGGTCTCTGATTCTTACACTGCCATTCCTGCCAGCTGGACCAATTACCCTGTTGGAGTCATAAATGAGTTTGCC
>JADGPV010000108.1 GCA_017882245.1 Bacteroidales bacterium
TGGCAAAAACCTGAAGGAGGGCGATGACTGGCATTTTAATATTCAGCATATCGGAGCACAGACGAGGTTCCTGAGGAACATCATTAAAGACAGGACTGTTGTGGTTGCATATTTTGAAAACAGCAAAAAAAGCTGGCCTTCATGGAATACCGGTGCAGCTGATCCCAGGGAACTGGCGAGGAAAATGGCAGATGATGTCATAACATTGTTTGAGCCCTGGCAGCCTGAACTGGTGCTTAATGGTCACAGCGGAGGAGGAAGCTTCATATTAAGGTATATCAGTGCAGAAGGAGAAATCCCCGGTGATGTCGTGCGCATAGCATTTCTTGACAGCGACTACAGCTATGAAGATACCGTTCACGGCCCCAAACTTACCCGGTGGCTTAAATCAGGCAGAGATAAATACCTGTGCACAATCGCTTATAATGACAGCGTTGTAATTTATAACGGTAAACCCCTGGTTTCACCGACAGGTGGCACATGGTATCGCAGCAGGATGATGAAGAATTATCTTGGCCAGTCATTCAGATTAAAGGAAAAGGAGCGCGATTCGCTGATCTGGTATTCATCACCGGGAAGAAGGATTGAGTTTATCTTTAAACCCAATCCGCAGGGGAAAATATATCACACTTATCAGGTTGAATATAACGGCTTTATTCACAGTATATTAAGCGGAACGCGTTATGAGCAGAAGAACTACCGTTATTTTGGAGAGAGAATTTATTCGCAGTTTATTTCTGACACTCTGGCGCTTCCTGTCCGGAGGATGAATATACCGGTACGTGATCTCCTGGCAGAGACCGGGACTGATTTCATGGAACGGATAAGTGGGATACCGCTCAGTGAGCGTGAAGACGAGATATACAAGGCCGTGGCCTCAGGAAATATCCCCGGGTTTCTGAGAAAGACCGTCACTTTGCAGGGTGTCTTTGAAGACCTGAATGGGGGTAAACACAGCGTGATATATGATGTTATGCCCGACTATCTTGCTGTCGGCAGCGACGATAATTTTTGCCGCGTGCCAATGAATCCCCGAACTGCTCAGAGACTGGCGACGTTATTCGGGGCCTCTCTTTTAACATCTGTGCTGAGCGATCATATCTACAGCAATGCGGAGTTAAAGCTCGCTCCCTTCAATTATGTACCTGTAGGAAATGCAAATGAGCTGGTATCAAAATTTGTAGAGCATAATGCACAGATCGAAAAGCAGCTCTCCGAAGCAGGAGGGAGGCATGGGCAGCTTGTGGCAGGCCGGCATTGGTAAGCGATATCCTGAAGGATCCGGTGCTTTCCAGGGTTCTGAGTGATGAAGATGAACCTATGGCGGAACCCTTTTATTATGTGGAAAATACCCTGATTAAGAAATAATTGACTAATTTTATTATTCTTTTATTTAATCATTTAAAACCTGGGAAAATGGAAATTGTTGTTATTCTTCTCATCGGAGCCGCAGCCGGCTGGCTGGGCAGTATGATCTTCAAAGGCAGCGGCCTTGGTCTTATAGGTAACATAGTTGTGGGTATCATTGGCGGTGTCCTGGGTTACTGGATCCTTGGTAAACTTGGCGTCAGCCTCGGTGATGGATGGATCGGTGTCATACTTACGGGCGCCTTGGGAGCAATAGTTATACTGGCTGTTCTGAACCTGATTTTCGGTAGGCGCTGACGGTTATTGCCCGCATATTCAGACCTTCTCGGAGGGGTTTTTTACATAACTCCCTTTTCTCGCAGCTCTGCGCTAATTCCTGCCAACCCAACCCGGCCCTCTGACAACCCTTCCGGGTGTCGCCCCGGTATGCTCGCCGGCCTTCAGCACCTGTACTCCGTTGACGAATACATGGCTCATGCCGGTCGAATACTTGTGAGAATCCTGGAACGTCGAATGGTCCTGAACCTTCGCCGGATCAAATACCACTACATCTGCATAAAATCCTTCCTTGAGGGCTCCGCGTTTTTCAATTTTCATATTGGTTGCCGGAAGGGTTGTCAGTTTATATATAGCATCTTCGAGCGGAATTACCTTCTCATCCCTTACATATTTGCCCAGCAGCCGGGCAAAGTTACCATATGCCCTGGGGTGTGTCGCTGATTTCAGGAAAACGCCCTCAGGGGCCATAGATTTCCCGTCGGAGCAGAAGCTCATCCATGGCAATGCCATCTCTTTTTTAAGGTTATCTTCTGACATCGAGAAATACACAACGCTGCAGCGGCTTCCGTCATCGATCACCAGATCCATCACTGTCTCTTCCGGCGAGGTACCTCTTATGGCAGCTATCTCGGCAAGGGTCTTTCCCTGGAGGTATTTTAACGAATCGGTATCAAAACCCACGACAAGTACTTTTTCCGGAGATCCCTGTTTTTTCATTATGGTATTGATAATATCCTGTCCGACGGTTTTCCTGATCTCCGGATCCCTGAGCCGTGCAACCAGCTTCTCAAAGCCACCCTCCTGCACCCATTCGGGCATGATTATATCGAAACCCGTAGAGCTCGCAACATAATTGTACATGTCGGCAGTGATATACAGTCCCTCTGCCCTGGCCGAATCAATTTTTGCAATGGCCTTGTCAAGCTTGTCCCAGTTGGTTTTTCCGACCTGCTTGAAATGATAGATCTCCGACCTGATATTTGCCTCTTTTGCCACCCTGAGCAGTTCATCAATGGCTTCGAGGAACTGAAAGTCCTCGTTTCTCAGGTGCGAAATATACATGCCGTCATACTCTGCCGCCACCTTGCATAGTTCAATAAGCTCTTCGGGCGAGGCAAAGCTGGCGGGTACGTACTCCAGCGCTGAGCTGACTCCGACGGCGCCCTCTTCCATAGCCTCCCTGACGAGCTGTTTCATCAGTTCCATCTCTGCTTCCGTAGGTTCACGGTCTTCATACCCCACGGCATATATCCGGAGTGTGGAGGTACCAACAAATGATGTGATGTTTGTCGACACACCCTTCTTTGCAAGATAATCAAGGTATTCGCCAAGAGTAGTCCATTCGATGTCATATTTTATGTCTCCCATCGATGCCTTTATATCCTCTTTCATCTTATCATTCCACGGGCCCCATGAATCTCCCTCCCCGAGAACTTCAAGCGTGACACCCTGCCTGATGTCGCCCTGCGATTTACCATCCTCAATCAGCGATTCAACAGCCCAGCTAAGCATATTAATGAATCCGGGTGCTACAGTCAGCCCTTCGGCATCAATCTCTGTCCGTCCTTTTGCATTTTTCAGATCTCCGATAACCGCAATAGTATCTGCCATTATGCCGATATCCCCTTTAAAAGCCGGAGATCCGGATCCGTCAATGATCTGTCCGTTCCTTATCAGGACATCATATTCAGTATGTGATGAACATCCATATACGAGCAACAGCAACGGAAGAAGAATTTTAAATAGTTTCATAATTCAGAATGGTTTGTTCCTTGTATAATATTTAAATGATGCTCTACTATAGACAAATTTAACTTCTTTTTAATGGAGTAAGGTACTATTTTACTTTCCGAAAAAATTGTATGACATATTAATTTCTTTCTTTTGCAACTTGTTTTATGTGATTCACACTGCCCTTATCTCTTTATCCTTTATTTTATCAACTCCAAACTCCAGGTTTCATGCTCAATATTAATTTTTGCTAAAATACATATATGATGTATTACAAATTTTTTTTTTGAATTAATAAATTCTGTAACTTGTGAGGGCAAACCTTATAACTAACGCATTCTTCATGAAAAAACTTATCTTCATTGTTCTGGCGGCATTATTTGTTAATGCCGGCATGGCACAAACAAGGGTTACCGGAACGGTAACTGCTTCTGATGATGGTTCTGCGATCCCCTATGCAGTAGTCCTTTTGCAGGGCTCAAGGGGTGTGGGTACCAATACTGACGCTGAAGGCAGATATGCCCTCGGCAATGTTCCTTCTGACGGTGTTCTGGTCTTCAGCTACGTAGGTTACAAAACACAACAGATTCCTGTAGCAGGCAGAACAGTCATTAATGTTGAGATGATGACTGATGCTCTCGCACTTGATGAGGTCATCGTTGTTGCTTACGGTACCTCAACCAGAGGTACTTTCACCGGCGCTGCCAGTGTGGTGAAAGCAGATGCAATCAGGGATGTGCCCACTTTGTCGTTTGAGAACGCCATGAGTGGCAAGGTTGCAGGCATGCAGATCACAACGGTATCCGGCCAGGCAGGATCAACATCCGCAATAAGGGTACGTGGTATCGGATCCATGAACGCCTCCAACGAACCGCTGTATGTTGTGGACGGCGTCCCTGTAATCTCGGGTGATGTTACTAATATGGGAATCTATACTTCCAGCAACGTAATGAGCTCCATCAATCCAAATGATATTGAATCCATTACCGTCCTTAAAGATGCTGCCGCCTCTGCCCTATATGGCTCCCGGGCTGCGAATGGAGTTATTGTCATAACCACAAAACAGGGCAAACAGGGGAAAGCCATGATTAACTTCAAGGCTTCTGTGGGAATGACGCCGGCATTTGCCACCGATAACTATGAAGCTGCAAGCACTGAGGATCAGGTTAAACTGTACTATGAAAACTTCTGGAATGCAGGTGTGTACAGCTATGGTGATACTGAAGCGGATGCAAGCGCCAGCGCTCTCGCCCA
>JADGPV010000109.1 GCA_017882245.1 Bacteroidales bacterium
GCCTGGAGTAACTCTGTCATGAAGTCGGATTCAGTATTTTATTTTGTACGGACATCCACCGTGACTGAAGCGGTTCCCGCGGGATTAAGACCCGGTGTGAATATTACAGGTGACAACAGCGCAACTTTCCTTATTTATGCCCCCTGGAAGACCAGCATATTTGTGATGGGTGACTTTAACAAATGGCTCTACTGTGATGAGGGCTTTATGAAAAAAAGTCCTGACGGCAACTGGTTCTGGCTGGAGGTTGCAGGACTGGATCCCGCAAAAGAGTATGGATTCCAGTATATGATAGACGAAACAATCCGGATTCCGGATCCCTACACCACCAAGGTCCTCGATCCCTGGAACGACCAGTATATTACTTCGGCAACATATCCTGACCTGAAGGCATACCCCGCGGGAATGGCTGAGGGGCTTGTTTCGGTGTTCCGGACCCGCCCGCCCGAGTATGTCTGGAAAAACAGCACATTCACACCTCCGGCAAAGGATGACCTTATCATCTATGAGCTCCTTGTACGTGATTTCGTTGCTGCGCACGACTTTAAAACGATACGTGATACCCTTGATTACCTTGACAGGCTCGGAGTTAATGCCATTGAGTTCATGCCTGTCACTGAGTTTGACGGGAACAGCAGCTGGGGATATAATCCCGCGATGTACTTTGCCATAGATAAATATTATGGTCCGGCCGACAGTTTTAAGGAGGTAATTGACTCATGCCACAATCGTGGAATAGCAGTGATAATGGACATGGTACTGAATCACGCCTATGGCAACAATCCTCTGGTGAAGATGTATTTCAACAGCAGCACCAACGAGCCTGCATCAAACAACCCCTGGTTCAATGTCAGAGCACCGCACACTGCTTTCAGCTGGGGATATGATTTCAACCATGAGAGCAGCGCCACCAAGGCATTTGTTGACAGTATCTGTCACTACTGGATCAGCGAGTTCAAAGTTGACGGCTTCAGATTTGACTTTACAAAAGGATTTACAAATCTGGCAACCAGCACCGATGCCGCCATGTCGGCTTATGATCCTTCAAGGATTGCTATTCTGAAACGTATGGGAGATAAGATCTGGTCGTATAAGCCTGACGCCGCATTGATCCTTGAACATTTTACCGGTAATACAGAAGAAATGGAGCTTGCATCTTATGGTTTCCTTCTGTGGGGGGATGGTAAATATGGTTATGCGAATGCTTCAAAGGGGGCTGATTCTGATCTTTCGGAAGCATCATGGAAGAATCTCGGATGGGCCGTGCCAGGTGTAGTCGACTATATGGAAAGCCACGACCAGGAGAGGATCATGGTCACAAACCTGAACCAGGGCTATTCTGTTGCCGGCTATAATATAAGGGATTTCGGTACCGCCCTTAAACGGGTAAAGCTGACAGCTGCTTTTTTCCTGACAATACCGGGACCCAAAATGCTATGGCAGTTTGAAGAGGTCGGATATGACTATTCGATCGATTATAACGGCCGGGTAGGGGAGAAACCGATCAAATGGGATTATTATGCTGATGCCGGCAGAAAAAATCTCTACAATAATTTTGCTGCTCTTATAGAACTGAGAAAGAGTAATCCGGCGTTCTCCTCAAATAATTACTCGCTGTTCCAGACCGGTAAGTTGAAGAGGCTGAATATACAGGATGCAGATATGGATGTGGTTGTTCTCGGAAACTTTGACCTGTACGCCGGAAATTTTGACCCGAATTTTACTAAAACCGGTACCTGGTATGAGTTTTTCAGTGGCTCAACCGTTGATGTGACTGCTGCCAGCCAGAACACACCTCTTTCACTTCTGCAGGGTGAATACAGGCTGTATACTTCCAGGCTGGTAAGCCGGCCGTCTTTCCTTCTGGGAGTTGATGATCAGCCGGCAGGCGACATCAGTGAGGGGGTGCTTTTTGAGGTCTATCCAAATCCTTTCGAAGAAGAAACGGTGATCTCCTTCACGGGCGACAATGAATACCAGCCTCATACTGTTGAGATCTTCTCGGCTGACGGCGAGCGAGTGCGGATTCTTTCCCTCCCTGCCGGCATTTCAGAAGTCACCTGGGAGGGGACAGGTAAGGGAGGCAATCAGTTATCGCGTGGGGTCTATTTCATCAGGGTCACCTCCGGCAGACTGTATTCGGTAAAAAAGGTCATCAGGTTGTAAGGGTTTCTTAAACCTCTACGAGGTATGGATTAGTTGTTCTGATCTTTTGTGCTACAATACTGAATGCGCTACGCGCAATTCGCAAATGGCAAATTTGGTACAAACGAATACATCGTAGATGTTACAGTATTGTAGCAAACGCAACCCCCATGATTATCAATTCCCCGTAGGGGATACAGAAATCCGAAGAACGATTAAACAAAAACCACTACTGCCTACTGCCTGCTGTGCCTGCCCTGCAATCTGGCGCCTTCGCTAAAAATGCCCACAGGGCATTTTCTTAACGCTCGGCCCTCTATTTCGTCAGCACCAGATAGCCCCAGGCATCAAGCTTCAGGGACTTACCCTTGACAAGATTAAATGGTTCTCCCGAGAACAGCTCCGTGTAGCTTCCGTCAGCATTGTCTTTCATCTTTACGGTCAACGGTTTATTGCTGAGGTTGAGAAGAACAACCACCGCTGCGTCACCTTTTTCCCTCTTATAGGCGTATACATTTTTCTGATCCGTCTTCAGCGTCACAAATGTCCCCCCTTCTGTTCCGTGCCTCAGGGCAGGATGTGACGTGCGCAGATGCACCAGCTTCGTGTAGAACGGACGCAGATCACTCTCCTTCCACACTATCGGGTCACGTTTGAAGAACTCGAGTCTCTTGTCAAGATCAGCCTCCTGGCCGTTGTACAAAAGCGGAACGCCCGGACATGTGAAGATATATGCGGCAAATGCCTTCTGTGCATCACCAAGCTTCTCGTCAATCGTTCCGTTCCACGAGTTCTCGTCGTGGTTGGTCATGAACCTCAGCCTGTAAGAATCAGGTGCATAATACCGCAGCTCATATTGCATCATGGTATCAAGTGCGGCAGGTCTTCGCTGGCCGGCGGCCACGGCATTCATCAGGTGATGGTGCGCCCATGCGTAGTTCATGTCAAAGGCGCGCTCAAGCAGATAGGAGTGAGCCTCGTCTTCTGCGAGCATGAGCACCGGCCTGACAGTATTGAGCTCTGTTGTAGCCCTGTACCAGAACTCCTCCGGCACCAGCCCGGGGAAGTCGCAACGGTACCCGTCAACACCCGCTTCGGCAACCCAGAACTTCATGGCGCCAACCATATAGTCCCACAGCGGCATGGCGGTATAGTCAAATTGAATGACATCAGTCCAGTCAAAAGGCGAAACGAAATTGCCCACCGAATCCTTCGCGTACCATTCCGGGAATTCAGCAGCAAGAGGATTATCCCATGCCGAATGATTTCCCACCCAGTCGAGGATCACATGGAACCCCATATCATGCGCCTTTGCTACAAGTGTTTTAAAATCATCAAGGGTTCCGAACTCGGGATTGACCCCCTTGTAATCTCTTATTGAATAATAGCTGCCAAGCTCACCTTTCCTGTTCTTCTCTCCAATAGGGTAGATAGGCATGAACCACAGGACGTTGACTCCCAGCTCTTTCAGTTGCGGAAGAGCTTTTTCTACACCTGCAAAGTTTCCGGAATCGGAGAATTGTCTGACGTTGATCTCATACAGGACCATATTGCGGGTCCAGTCGGCATGTACAACGGTCGATTTAAGCTGCTCGGGTACGCTTACCGGTTTCGGGCGGCACGACACCGCCATAAAGGCTAATCCTATTACAAGAATAATGATCTTAAAAAGGTGCTCTTTCATAATCAGGTTATTTTAGGTCTATTATCATTGCAGTTTTGGGAGGTATCTCAAACGAGGTGAGATCGTCAATTGTTTTTCCGGAGATTACTTCATATCCTTTACTGAAACCATTCAGGGACTCAATATACTTATCTTTTGTGACAGAATGACTCTTTGCGTCATTGTTGTTGAGGATGACCATTACGCTTTCCCTGTTATCATACCTGAAATAGACATAAAGTCCGTCTTCAGGCACATAATGTTTCAGTTTGCCCGTATGGATCACATCCTTGCTTTTTCTCCAGTTAAGAAGATTTTTTGTAAAATCGAAAGCTTCTTTTTCCACAGGTGTAAGGTTTGTTCCGGTGAAGACATTCTTTTTATCGCCTGCCCATCCTCCAGGGAAGTCATTTCTCAGGAATCCGTCACCCTTGCTCTTATCACCTTCCATAACAATCTCGGTCCCGTAGTAAAGCTGCGGGATGCCTCTCGTTGTAAGAATGAAGCTGAGAGCCATCTTATAGACAGCAAGGCTTTTTCCGGTCTCCGTAAAGAACCGTGTCATATCGTGATTGTCAAGGAATATCACGTTTCTGAGTGGTTCGGGATAAAGGAAATCCTGGGCCAGGACTGCGTAGAGTTTACTCACTCCCTCAGTCGGACTGCCAGGTCCGCTGAAGGCCTTGTGTGTTGCAAAGCAGACAGGGAAGTCAGTCACCGAGGGGAGGTTTGAACGGTAACCGTTGCTGTTTTTCTTATTCAATGACCAGTATGAGGTCGATGCAGGGTCTTCATACCATACTTCACCGACTATGAAGAACCCGGGGAATTCATCGGTGACACGCTTTGCCCATCGTGACATCATTTCCGGTTCAGGATAAGGGTAGGTATCCATCCTGATACCATCAAGATCCGACCAGGCTATCCACCAGAGGCTGTTCTGGGTGAGGTATGTCTCAACAAGAGGATTGCTCTGGTTAAGGTCGGGCATGGTATGATCAAACCATCCTTTCTCCATCAGGCTGATGTCACTCTCAGCCGCGTAGGGATCCATGTATGTTGAAGCCTTATAGTTGGTACGGGTAAACTTGTCGAACTGGTGTATCCAGTCATTTGATGGCAGATCCTTCATCCACCAGTGGCCTGAGCCGATATGATTGAAGATCATGTCCATCACCACCTTCAGCCCTTTGTCGTGGGCCTTTGATACAAGCTGTCTGAACTCCTCATTGGTGCCGTAACGCGGATCAGAACGATAAAAGTCAGTGGTTGAGTAGCCGTGATATGATGAACGAGGCTGATTATTTTCAAGGAAAGGATTAAGCCAGATCCCTGTCACCCCGAGGTCCTTCAGATAGTCAAGATGGTCCGTTATGCCTTTCAGGTCGCCACCATGTTTGCCGCCGGGGTTACTCCTGTTAATCTGCTCGGTCATGCCTTCAACATTATCATTCAGGGTGTCACCATTGGCGTAACGGTCCGGCATAAGCAGGTAAAGCACATCAGAACTGTTGAAGCCACGTGCAGGTCCTGTCGGTCTTGCAGAGAGCGGGTATTCCCGGGTAACGTGTTTCTTGCCGCTGGTGAAGGTCAGTTTTACATTTCCCGGAAGGGTCTCCCGGCTGATATTAAGGTTCACAAACAGGTAATTGGGATTTTCTGTTCTGACCAGCGTAACGACCCGAACGCCCGGGTAGTCTGCTTTAACATCATACGTTCCTATCTCCGTGCCATAGACCATCAGCTGAAGAGAGCTCTCCTTCATTCCCGTGAACCATGATGGAGGATCTACACGTTCAATTACCTGTCCGTTCACAGGCAAAACTGCCAGCAATGCCAGCAGTGCGGTTAAATAAAATCTTATGTTCTTCACGACTTTGATATTTTCTTTTCTTCTCCGGGCCCGAGATTAAGGGGCTCATCATAAACTGCCAGGGGTATGGCTGCCTGAGACAGGTTCACCACCGTCACCGCTGATCCGTTAAACTCAACCCTGAGCGGATTGTTCCTGTATCTTATAATAAAGGAGTAGGAACTCCATGCTGCCGGTATTACGGGATTAAAGCAGACTCTTTCCTTGCGTATTCTCATTCCGCCGAAGCCCTCAACAATCGCGAGCCATGCGCCGGCCATGCTTGTGATATGAAGGCCGTCCTTTACTTCCCTGTTGTAATCGTCAAGATCGAGTCTTGCAGTGCGAAGGTAGAGGGTATATGCCCTTTCAATGTCATGCAGCCTTGCAGCAAGCACGGAATGAATACTGGCCGACAGTGAAGATTCATGCACGCAACGCGACTCATAAAAGTCGAAGTTACGTCTGATGGCTTCCTCGTCATAATCATCTTCAAAGAAATATATGCCCTGAAGTACGTCTGCCTGTTTAATGAACACCGAGCGGAGGATGCGGTCCCATGACCAGTGCTGGTTCAGTGGCCTTTCGGCGGGATCGAGGTCTTTAACCGTTTGCTGGACCTTATCCATGTATCCGTCCTGTTGAAGGAAGATACCCAGGTCATAATGCACCGGGAAATACATATTATTTATCATCTCTTCCCAGAGTGCGAGTTCACATTCTGTATCAAGTTTTGTGCGTGTGATTACCGAGTTGAATTTCACAGCGCTGGTTTTGCGAAGCCAGGCAAGTGAATCGACTGTATATTTCAGTGTCCATCGTGCCAGGGTATTGGTATACCAGTTATTGTTTACATTGTTTTCATATTCATTGGGTCCGGTAACACCGAGGATCACGTAATGTTTTTTCTCCTCCGACCAGTTGCATCGCTGCGCCCAGAACCGGGAGATTGCAATAAGAACCTCCAGTCCGTATTCGGCAAGATAATTCTGGTCGCCCGTATGCCTGATATAGTTGTAGATCGCATAGGCGATGGCCCCGTTGCGGTGTATCTCTTCGAAGGTTATCTCCCACTCGTTGTGGCACTCTTCGCCGTTCATGGTGACCATAGGATAGAGCGCCGCCCCGCGGGTGAAGCCCAGCTTGCCTGCGTTCTCAATGGCCTTTTCGAGATGTTTATACCTGTATAGCAATAGGTTGCGGGCAACATGACTATCAGCGGTACTAAGGTAAAACGGTAATACAAAGGCTTCTGTATCCCAATAGGTGCTGCCGCCGTATTTTTCTCCGGTAAATCATTTGGGTCCGATGTTGAGCCTTGGATCATCTCCGGTATAGGTCTGGTTAAGCTGGAATATGTTGAACCTGATACCCTGCTGGGCAGCTATGTCGCCCCTGATCACAATGTCTCCCATCTCCCATTTCGCGGCCCAGGCTTTGATATGACTTTCAAGCATTGCATCAAAACCTTTCTTCGCTGCCTCACCTGCCGATGCCATCGCTTTGCGTGCCATTTTTTCGACAGGATGGTTTGTCGATGAGAGTACAGCAACATATTTTTTTACTTCAATGGTGTCTCCGTCGTTGTACTTGCAGGTCAGGGTGCAATGAGCAGTTTTTTCACCGGTGCTCATCGTAACCTTATTTTTCACAGCCTTGCCGTTGACGGTGAATGCATTCTCCATTGCAGTGGCCACCACGAAGGCGGTCTTGCGGGTCTGGGCAACTACCGCTGCATTTGAACCGTCATATTCAGCAGACTCCTTCTCCCAGAATTTCTCATCATAGTTAGCGTCTTCATTATAGACATCGGCGTTCAGCCACGGAGTGACCTCCGCTATTCCGCTGCCACCCGTGATCGTGACGGCATAGCTTATTACAGCTTTTTCGGGCTCGCTCATAGAGAGGAAACGACGTGCGGTCACCTCGGCCACCCTGCCTGACGGCATGACTGCAGTGAACGACCGCGTCAGCAACCCTTCCTTCATGTCAAGCACTCTGCGGAAAGCTTTTACTTTGCACTTTGCAAGGTCAAGCAGCTCACCGTCTATCTTCACGTCTATGTTTGTCCACGATGGGGCATTGGGTACCTTGGCAAAATATTCCGGGTAGCCGTTCTTCCACCATCCGACAACTGTCTTGTCAGGATAATAGATCCCCGCAACGTAAGTACCCTGTAATGTATCACCCGAGTATCTCTCCTCGAAGTTGGCCCGTTGCCCCATCATCCCGTTACCCAGGGCAAAAATGCTCTCTGAATCAC
>JADGPV010000110.1 GCA_017882245.1 Bacteroidales bacterium
GATCAATAAAACCTTCGGGCGTGATTGAATGCTCCCCTGTCATTGAATTAAGGAAGACAGTGAAGAGATTGTTCGACATAGTCACTTTGCGGTCGGATGACAAAAAGGCTACTCCTTCGTTAAGAACATGCAGGTGCCTGAAAAGTTTTTCCTTCTGAAGAGTAAGCTCCTCAGTGTTTTTGGAGAGGTTTTTATATATCCTTACGATCTCCTTGCCTGTCTCCCCGATTTCATCCTTAGGAAAGATTATTGAGGGGTCATTTCCTTCACCCCGTCTGACCCTGGCTGCAAACTCACGCAGCATGGTAACACTTTTCCCCATACGCCTGGTTACAAGAGTAAGGAGTGCCCATATAACCAGGAATGTAACAGTCATAAAGAAGAGAGATATCTTCTGCCTTCTCAGAAATTCCTTGATATTAATGTTGTATTCTTCAGCCAGCCTGACGTAATAAGTGCTGAAGTATCTTGAAAAATAATAGTACTCCTTTCCTGTCGAGGCAGATTTACGAACAGCTGTCCCATATGGCGAGAAATGTGATTTGCCTACCTCAGGCCTGTTAAGGTGATTCTCCATTTTACTCCAGTCATCCACCGAGCTGTCATACAGGATTTCGCCATCTATGGCTATAATAGTGATGCGCAGGTCAGGAACCGGTATCAGTTTGTAGATTGAGTCAATCAGCTTATAATGGCCGCTTGCCATCAGTGAGTTTGCTTTGATATAATTATCAACAAGGCCTGACATGTCGTTCAGCCTGTAATCAAGGGCGGCTATCCTGATCTTCTTTTCGCGACTGTACTGGTAAGCCATCATGAGTACAGTGAAAAGTATGAAAATACTGAAGTAGTATAGGAATAGTTTTCGCTTATAGCTTTGTCTGCCTGTCATAGGTTTCTTTTTTCAATCGCCGAAATAATATCCGTACCCTGATTTGTTCTTTATCAGAATGCTTTTTTCGCCCAGTTTTCGTCTGATCCGGGCAATGGTGACATCCACGGTGCGTTCCGTAACAATCACATCGTCACCCCATATCCTTGCGAGTATCTCTGTTCGGGGATATATCTTCCCGGGGTTCTGGACAAAAAGAGCAAGTATATCATACTCTTTTCTTGTCAGTTCAAGCACTTTGTCGCCAGATAGAATCAGTTTGTTGTCCATGTCCACCACAAAATCACCGGTGGCGGTTGATACTGTCACCTGTGATGGCGACGATCTTCGGATTATGGCTTTTACCCTCGCCATCAGCTCCCTGACAGAAAATGGTTTGGCCATGTAGTCATCGGCCCCCAGGTTAAATCCGGTCATCTTATCATTTTCAGTATCCCTGGCAGTGAGGAAGATGACAGGGGTTGTCAGGTTATATTCCTTTCTTATTTTTTCCGCCAGTCTGAAACCAGATACAGGCCCCATCATAACATCGAGGATAAAAAGGTGGTAGGAGGAGAGGTTCTTGCGCAAGGCCTCCTCAGCTGACGTTGCAGTATCTACCGTATACCCCTCGCCCGCAAGATTGAATGAGAGTATTTCGAGGATGTCTTCCTCATCATCAACAACCAGTATTCTTTTGTTCTCAACCATCGGTTTATTTATGTCTTGCGGTCTTGCAGTCTGACAAAGTCTCACCCTCGCTCCCTCATATCTCATATCTCAGGTCTCAAATCTACCTATTTATCTTTCCCAATCCCTGTATGCCTGATATCTGTTCCCTGCATTGAATAGATCGAAGCTTCAGCGATGTTTGTAGCATGATCGGCTATCCTCTCAATGTTGGATATCATATCCTTTAATTCGACATATCTCAGCACTATCTGACGTGTTTCATCATCAAGAGATGTTTTGTTGATATCGTTGACCAGAAGTTTGTAGTTCATCTCGTCAATGACCGAGTCATTCTTTATCGTCCATATTGCAAAGTCGGGATCGGCATTGATGAATGAAAGAAGTGACTTCTCTACCATGATGGTCCCTGAGGCAAGCATGTTGTTTACAAGCGAGCAGATTGAACCATATTCCTTGCTTTTTCTGATATTTCCGATTATCCTGGTAAGGTTCATGATCCGGTCACCAATCCGTTCAAGATTAATAGTCATACGATAGCATGCCACGATACGGCGCACATCGGATGCCACCGGCTGGTATAGCACGATGGTATTCGTAAACTGCTCTCCGATAACCACTTCATAGTTATCGAGAAGATTTTCAGCATCTCTTACCTGTCTGGTCAGCTCATTGAAATCCTGGTCATCAGACGTGTTCATCAGTTTCTCAAGCAGTGTTAGCTGTTTCAGCACCAGGTTGGCCATCTCGCTGAAGCTGGTCATTATCTCTTTTATTGCCTGTTCCTTTTTTCCGCTCATTTTCAGGTGTTTTAACAAAAGTAAGAAATTAGTGTTTTGATCATCCGAATTTGCCAGTAAGATATGCTTCCGTACGCTTATCCTTAGGGTTAGTAAAGAGTGTCTCTGTCCTGCCTGCCTCGACCAGCTCGCCGAGGTACATGAACATCGATTCGTCTGATATCCTGGCTGCCTGCGACATATTATGAGTAACAAGTACCAGTGTGTATTGTTTCTTCAGTTCGACGAGCAGATCTTCGATCTTTGATGTAGCAACAGGGTCAAGTGCGGAGGTAGGCTCATCGAGGAGCAGCACCTCGGGATTGAAAGCGATGGCTCGCGCCACACACAGACGCTGTTGCTGCCCTCCGGAGAGGAAAGTGCCCTTGCGGTAAAGGAATTCCTTTACTTCATCCCACAGGGTGACACTTTTAAGGGCGTTTTCAACGATCTCGTCACGCTGGCTCTTCTTAAGCCTGATGTCATTCAGGCTGAAACCGGCAACGACATTCTCATAAATTGTCATGTTGGGGAAGGGATTTGGTCGCTGGAACACCATTCCCACCTTGCGCCGCAGATCGATGACGGACATCGAGAAGATACTCTGTCCGTCAAGCAGTATTTCACCCTTTGTCTCAATATCAGGATAAAGCTCATGCAACCGATTCAGAGCGCGCAACAGAGTACTCTTACCACAACCCGAAGGACCCATGATAGCAGTGATGCTGTTTCGTTTTATGACGGCACTCACATCATTGACAGCATAATGGCCGGGCTCATATGCTATAAAGAGGTTTTCAATCTTAATTACTGGTTCGCTGTTTAGTGTGTCACTCATCAGTGTCAGATATATTTACGTTTTGAGGCTATTCTTCTTGAGAGCAGGTTCATTGAGAGAACGAAGACCATGAGGAAGAGAGAGGCGCTCCATACCAGGTTAACCATGTTCGGGTCGTTATAGAAGTCCCATATCAGCAAGGGCACCGCGCTTACAGGCTTGGTGATGTCGAAGCTGATAGAAGGGCTTCCCAGTGCTGTCAGCATCAGCGGCGCTGTCTCGCCCAGAATTCTTGACAGTGCCAGCAGCACACCCGTGGCCAGACCGCTGAAACTTACAGGGATGAGGATTTTGTAGATCATCTTGTAATAGGGTACACCAAGGGCAAATGCCGCCTCCCTGATGGTTGTGGGAATCATCAGCATTGTCTCCTCCGTTGATCTTATAATCAGCGGCAGCATCATGATGGTCAGTGCCACACTGCCTGCCAGGGCTGAATAGCCCCGGGTGATGTTCTTCACAACCCAGATGTATGCAATAATGCCGAGTATTATTGAAGGCACGCCCTGAAGGATCTCGGTTAGGCTTCTGATAATGCCTGCATATCTTTTTTCCCTGTTCTCATAAAGGTATATGCCAGTCATCAGTCCCAGCGGGATAGCCAGGAGGGAGGCTGCAAGAACCATCAGCAGTGATCCTGTCAGACCGTTGGCGATACCTCCGGGGATGATCTCGCCGGATGAGGCTGCCGTCATTGCCTGAAAGGTGTCAGGAGCCGGTTCGGTGAAGAAAGCAATATTGATCTGCCTGTAACCTTTTAATGCCAGATTCCCCACGATAAGAAATATAGGTATGACGGTGACTGCAGCACCTGCAATGATGAGATACCTGAAGCGGCCATTGGTGCGGTTGCGGCGTTTGATATTGTCCTTAAGCTCTATCTGCATGGCCCTGCTAAGCGAAACGTTTTACTATCAGTTTTCCTGCAGCATTGACAAGAGCAGTTATCACAAAGAGAAGCAGCCCTATTGCTATCAGTGCACTCATCTTGAGTCCGTCAGCCTCGCCGAACTGGTTGGCTATGACAGATGCCATAGTGTTACCCGGGGCAAACAGTCCCTTTGGGATCAGGTTGGCATTGCCTATAAGCAGAGTGACGGCCATTGTCTCTCCCAGGGCCCTGCCAAGTGCCAGGATGAAACTGGCGACTATACCTGATCTGGCTGAGGGGATGACAACGCTGAAGATGACCTCACGGCGTGTGGCGCCCAGAGAAAAAGCTGCCTCCTTGAGTTCTGCCGGAACCATGGAGATGATCTCGGTGCTCAGTGAGGTAGCGTAGGGGACTATCATAATAGCCAGTACCAGCGAGGCAGTGAAGACGCCGAACCCCTGATCAGTAAGGCCGGTACTTATCAGCAATGGCCTCAGCGCATAGAATCCCCAGAAACCATAAACGATTGATGGTATCCCTGCAAGCAGGTCAACCAGGCTCCGGAGGATACCGGCAGTGCGCGTTCCTCTGTAATATTCTGCAATGAAGAGGGAGGTCGAGAACGCCATCGGTATGCAGATGATCAGGGCGAGTACAGAGGTAATGACGGTACCTGCAATGAAAGGCATTGCACCATACTCTTCACTGCCGGATGTCGGGTTCCATACCGTGGAGGTAATGAACCCCAGACCATATTCCTTAAACGCAGGAATAGCCCCTCCTGTGAGGGAGAGGACTATCCCGGCACTTAATAACAGGATTATCAGTGACGAGATAAACAGTAAGGCCTTTGTGACCCTGTCACCGTTCATCAGTCCTATTTCAGGATCGGTCGACCCTCGTATGTTACACCCTTAAGTACCAGTTCGGCCTTCTCGGCAGCTTTCTTGGGCAACGGAGCATAGTTTACACTCATTGCAATAGCCTGTCCGTTCTCACGGATGAGCCAGCTGACAGTATTCACTGTTGCTTCAGCAGTAGCTTGTGAGCGATCGGCATATGCCTGCTCCCTGTACATTATAATCCATGTGAAGCTTGAGATAGGGTAAGCTTCAGGGTGTGATGAATTGGTGATCATGATTCTCGTGTCAGCCGGCATCTCAGCGTCAGCGGCAGCAGTGAACGATGCGAGTGTGGGCTCAATGAAGTTCCCGGCCTGATTCATCACCTGCACCATGGATATCTTCTGTGCAAAGGCATACTCAAACCCTATATATCCTATCGTTCCCTTGCTCTGGCTGATGGTGCCTGCTACACCAGGATTGCCTTTGGCGCCGATGCCCACAGGCCAGTTAAGGGCTTTGCCTCTGCCGAGGGTCTCATTCCAGGTCTGGCTGACCTTCGACATGTAATCACTGAAAATATATGTCGTGCCGCTGCCATCAGACCGGTAAACGACAGTGATATTCATATCCGGAAGTGTGAGGCCGGGATTAACATCGGCGATCTTCTTATCATTCCATTTTGTTATGGTACCAAGGAAAATACCCTCAAGCAAGTCAGGCTTGAGCTTCAGTCCTGTCACTCGCGGGAGGTTATATGCTATGACTACCGCACCGATGCAGGTAGGAATATGAACCACCTCTGCTGGCATATCTGACA
>JADGPV010000111.1 GCA_017882245.1 Bacteroidales bacterium
AACTCTATGGGATCGATCATTCCGGCAAACACTACTTCATTAACTCTTGACTGGAAGATGTATGTCCCTCAGCAGGAGAAAGGCAGACAGAATGAAGATACTTACACCGGACTGAAATACAAGGTCTACCAGGAGGGTGTCGAAGGTCTTGGCAGTTCACGGGCAAGACAGAAAAAAGCTACTGAGGCTACGAACCTTATGAAGACCGACTGGATCGCCTACAAGGACCAGTTCTTTTCTTCCGTTCTGATCGCCGGTGATTATTTTCTGAATGCATCCGTCTCTTCGACAAATGCTGATCCAACCTCAAAGTACCTCAGGTTTTTCGAATCTGAGATCGGAGTACCATTTACAAATGGGGAGAACACGGCGGTGGTGATGAAGATGTACTATGGCCCTAACAGTTTCACCACCCTGAAAAAATATGGCATAAAACTGGAAGAACTCGTATTTCTTGGAAGAAATATTATAAGGTGGATAAGCCAGTTTGTCATTATACCCATCTTTAATCTACTGGACAATTATTTTGTCAACTATGGCATCATAATTCTCATAATGACACTACTGATAAAGATAGTGCTCTTTCCTCTGACACATAAATCTTTCCTGTCACAGGCCAAGATGAAGGTCATGAAACCCATGGTAGATGAGATCGGAAAGAAGTTTCCCAGGAAGGAAGATGCGATGAAGAAGCAGCAGGCTACAATGGAATTATATAAGAAGGCAGGGGTCAGTCCCATGGGAGGGTGTCTTCCGATGCTTCTGCAGATGCCTATCCTTTTTGCCATGTTTCGCTTTTTCCCGGCATCCATCGAGCTCAGGCATCAGTCATTTCTTTGGGCTACAGACCTCTCGACCTATGACTCTATACTGCATCTGCCTTTCACAATACCTATGTACGGTGACCATGTCAGCCTCTTCACTCTGCTTATGACAGCATCAACGATCATCACTACAAAGATCAGCAGTCCGACCGGAGGACAGGAACAGATGCCGGGCATGAAGACAATGATGTATATGATGCCTTTAATGTTCATGTTAATACTGAATAATTTTTCAGCGGGACTGACTTATTATTATTTTCTTGCCAATGTTATTTCAATCATCCAGACCCAGATTTCGAAGCGTTTCGTAAGCGAAGAGGACATACTGAAAAAGATTGAGGAAAACAAGAAGAAACCAGTTCAGAAATCAAAGTGGCAGCAGAGGCTTGATGCGGCAGCTAAGCAAGGGGGTTATAAATCATTGAAAAAATAAAAAAAGAGAAGTGCCTGACAGCACTTTTTTTTTGGTTAAAAATGCTTAACAAGCAGGTTGCTCTAATAATTTATTGTCTAAATTAGCTTTTTAAATTTTTATATATGGGGAAGAAAGTTAAAAACAAAGACATTGCCGCAAGACTAGGTCTTTCGGGTACTTTAGTATCACTGGTACTGAACAATAAAGCTGATCAGCACGGAATAAAAAAAGAGACGCAGGAGAGGGTTATTGCAGCTGCAAGACAGATGGGTTATTTCAATGCCGCGAGCGAAAAGGGCGAGACATCTGCTCCGGTAGAGGAGAGGCCGGGCATCATAGGTATGGTGGTACCATCAATGAATGATCCATTTATTTATGAGATTACTCCATACCTTCAAAAAGCCTTTGCGAGCATTGGCCTTGGTTTTTCTGTCTTTACAAGAGACCCTGATGATTTGCGTTTCAACAGACTTATTACATCCCTGAAGAAATTCTTCAGCGGAATGATACTTTTGGGCAGCGCTGCTGATGACAGTGTGGTAAGAGCCCTGAACAGGGATTCCTATCCACTGGTGCTCCTTGAGAAATGCATTAAGAGAATGCGTCTCAACACAGTGTGTACGGACAGAATTGCCGGCGCGACTATTATGACCGATCACCTTATCTCATTGGGACTTAGAAACCTGGTTATAATTTCAGGCGAAGACACAGCCTCCTATGACAAGGAAATGCTTGAGGAGCTGAAAGCGGCCACAAAGAAATCCAAAGGATTTGACTCTGTCCATTTTGCGGTTGGAAAACTGCCTAAAGCCGGAGAAAAGTTTGATTTTGCTCAGATAGAGAACTTCCTGCGGCCGCCTCACAGGAGTGACGCAATCATTGTCATAAACTCACCTCTGGTCTTCCCGCTTTATCTAGCCCTTCAGGAAAAGAATATCCGTATTCCGCAGGATGTGGCTTTGGTTTCAATGGAAGACGGCATAGGTTTTGACCTGCTGACCACACCTGTGACAAGGCTGCGCAAACCACTTTCTGCCATGTCTCTAAAGGTGGCCAACATTATCTGGTCTGAAGTGAAAAACCAGGGTAAGAGCAAGTATAAGCGCCAGGTTAACATGACACCTGAACTTGTTATCAGGAGCAGCTGTGGCTCTTATTTAAAATAGTTTTATTGACACGGATATTAAGACTTCCTGCAGTAATTCTTATCGCAGAGTTGATCTCTTGCAGCACACCTGCTGAAAGAGACGTGACATGTTTTGTGGATCCGTTCATCGGGACGGCTTCCCATGGTCATGTCTTCCCCGGCGCTACAACACCCTTCGGGATGGTGCAGCTTAGTCCGGATAACGGAACTTCCGGGTGGGACTGGTGTTCGGGATATAACTATTCTGACTCTGTCATTGCCGGCTTCAGTCATACGCATCTGAGCGGCACCGGAATAGGTGATCTTTGCGATATACTCTTCCTTCCTTCAATGAATGAATTCAGCCTTGCTTTGTCTGACAGCACTGCGTCGGTGGCAAAACTCAACCGGAGTTATTTTTCACATGAAGCCGAGCAGGCAAGACCCGGTTACTACGCGGTAGCCCTGGCTAACGGAGTTGACGTGGAGCTTACTGCAACGCCTCGTTGCGGTATTCAGAGGTATACTGCTGCTGCTGATGGTGTTATGGGTGTACTTGTCGACCTCGGTTTTGCAGTAAACTGGGACAAGCCTATTGACTGCGGTCTTGCATGGGATGGCAACTCCCTCTCCGGCAGACGCATCTCATCAGGATGGGCTGAAAAACAATACGTGTACTTTACGTCGCTTTTTTCAGTCAGGCCTGCAAGTGTCATTATGATAAAATCCGGGAAGAAAGCTGAAGGCAGTTCCGTTGAAGGTACAAACATTGCCTGTATCCTGGGATTTGATCTCAGGAAAGGGGATGATCTGATCATTAAAACCGGAATATCTGCTGTTGATGAAGCAGGTGCTGCAGATAATCTGATGAAGGAGATGCCGGATTGGAATTTCAACACTGCTGCCGCCCGGGCCGGCCAGTCATGGCAGAACAAACTCAGTGTCATTAAAGCTGCCTCAGCTGACACTTCTACCCTTGATGTTTTTTACACCGCACTCTACCACTCCATGATAGCACCGAATCTTTTCATGGATGCTGATAACAGATATCGAGGTACGGATCATCAGATACACACCGCCGTTAACTTTGTCAATTACAGCGTCTTTTCGTTATGGGACACTTACCGGGCAGCTCACCCGCTATTTACAATAACGGCGCCTGAGCTTGTGCCTCACTTCATTAATACCATGCTTTCAATCAGAAAGGAGCAGGGTAAACTGCCTGTCTGGTCTCTGGTCGCCAACGAAACCAACTGTATGATAGGTTACCACTCTGTTCCGGTGATCGCTGATGCGATACATAAGAATATCCGGGGCTTTGATTATGACAGCGCCCTGAACGCATCATTGCACTCTGCCGGTCTTGATTTCAGGGGGCTTGATCAGTACAGGAAATACGGCTATGTCCCCTCTGACCTTGAGAATGAATCAGTTTCCAAGACGCTTGAGTACGCAATTGATGACTGGTGCATATCGCAGATTGCTGCAGACATGGGTAACAGTGACCTGGCCGCGGCCTTCCTGCAGAGATCGAAAAACTACCGTAACCTATTTGACACTTCAATTTTCTTCGTCCGGGGAAAGATGAGCGACGGCAGCTGGCGCCCGGACTACGACCCGCTTTATTCGCACCACACCAACTCCGATTTCACCGAAGGAAACGGTTGGCAATACACATGGCTCGTACCGCATGATGTTGAAGGACTGATATCACTGTTCGGCAGCAGAGAGCGCTTCATCCAGCGCCTTGACTCTTTGTTCAAAGTGAAGGAAGCGGTGAAAGGCGAAAACGCTTCAATTGATATAAGCGGACTGATAGGGCAATACGCACATGGCAACGAACCTTCGCATCACATCGCATATCTCTTCTCAATGGCCGGTGCACCTGAAAAGACGGAGACAATGGTGAGAAGGATAATGAGGCAGATGTACACGGCGGAAGAGGATGGCCTGTGCGGCAATGAAGATTGCGGACAGATGTCGGCATGGTATATCTTTTCCGCCATGGGCTTTTATCCGGTAAACCCCGCAGACGGCAAGTTTATCTTGGGCAGCCCGTCCCTTGACAGGGCTGAGATAAATTTACCTGAAGGGAAGACCTTTAAAGTCATTGCAGAAAATAATTCACCGGAAAAGGTGAATGTCAGTGAGGTCTTCCTTAACGGACAGAAACTTAACCGTAATTATATAACCTATAGTGAGATAATGGCCGGAGGGGAGCTCAGATTCATAATGAAATGAACAACCCTGTTTGTTCCTGTTAATAATTATCATCAGCCTATATTCTATTATTATTACCTTTGTTTCATTCTGGTGCTGTCGGTTTTTTTTGCCGGCAGTGAAAAGGGAACCCTGTTAAAATCAGGGACAGTACCCGCTGCTGTGAAGCCTGTTCCGCCATTTTGGCGGATCATTACAGCCGGAATCTTCGTCACTGTCCGCCAGTTGGCGGACGGGAAGGCCCGGCGAGTAGGGATGAGTCAGAAGACCTGCCAGAACGTATCCTGTTGAAGGAGCTTTCGGGAAGAAAAGTTATGTTTAAGAGGTCATTCGCCTATATCAACCCGTCCGTATTACGCCGGTATTTTATTCCGACGGCAGTATTTGCATTGCATTTCAGCCTGTTGACACCGGGTGAGGCACAGGATATGTTCATTGATGATACGGTGAATATTTCAGCCGTTACCGTCACTGCTCCGGCTTCAGTGAGACATTCTCCCTATAGCGTTACCAGGATTGATTCAGTCACGCTGATGCGTTACCA